>CAYHWZ010000087.1:0-8309 GCA_964359975.1 uncultured Elusimicrobia bacterium
CGGCTTCGTTCTTTGTTTCAACTTCCTCGCGTTTCTTCTTGTCCGCGTCGGAATACTGTTCCGCCTGTTTCACAAACTTTTCCACTTCATCTTTGGAAAGTTTGTTTGGCGCAGTGATTTTGATGGACTGTTCCTTTCCCGTGCCCAGGTCTTTGGCCAGCACGTGCAAAATCCCGTTTGCGTCAATGTCGAACGTAACCTCGATCTGCGGTATGCCTCTCGGCGCCGGGGGAATACCCACCAGGTCGAACTTTCCGAGCGAAACATTGTCCTGAGCCATCGGACGTTCTCCCTGCAGTACGTGCACTGTCACCGACGGCTGATCATCCGAAGCAGTGGAAAAAGTCTGCGACTTTTTCACCGGTATCGTAGTGTTGCGCTCGATCAGTTTCGTGGTCACACTGCCCAGAGTCTCAATGCCGAGCGATAGCGGCGTAACATCAAGCAGAAGCACATCCTTCACTTCGCCCGTCAGCACAGCGGCCTGCACAGCAGCTCCGACAGCCACGCACTCCATCGGGTCAATCCCGCGTTCCAGTTTCTTGCCCACATGGTCTTCGACGAATTTCTGAATCACCGGCATCCGCGTCGGACCGCCGACCAGAATGATGCGCGAGATCTGTTCCGGCGTCAGCTTCGCGTCGGACATCGCCTGGTCAATGGAATGCTGGCACCGCTTTACAATCGGGTCCACGAGCGATTCCAGTTTTGCCCGCGTCAGTTTCATGGTCAAATGTTTCGGACCGTTCGCGTCTGCGGTGATGAACGGCAGGTTCAGGTCCGTTTCCAGTACATTGGACAGCTCAATCTTGGCTTTTTCGCCCGCTTCTTTGAGCCGCTGCATGGCCATCTTGTCGTTGCGCAGGTCCACGCCGTGTTCACGTTTGAATTCATTGGCAATATAGTCAATGATCGCCGTGTCCATGTCCGTGCCGCCGAGCTGAGTGTCGCCGCTGGTGGAAATAACCTCAAACACACCCGCGCCGAAATCCATGATCGTCACATCCAGCGTGCCGCCGCCCAGATCGAACACAAGAATCTTTTCGTCTTTGCCCTTTTTGTCAATCCCGTACGCCAGACAAGCTGCGGTAGGTTCGTTAATGATTCGCACCACTTCCAGCCCCGCGATAGTTCCCGCGTCCTTGGTCGCCTGCCGCTGATTGTCGTTGAAATAAGCCGGCACCGTGATGACCGCCTTTTCCACCTTGTCGGAAAGATACGCCTCGGCATCGCGTTTCACTTTCTGCAGAATGAACGCGGACAGCTGTTGCGGCGTGAACTCTTTACCATGCACCTGATATTTGTGGTCCTGTCCCATCTTACGTTTGAACGCAGTGAGCGTGCCTTCCGGATTTGTCACTGCCTGCCTGCGCGCCGGTTCCCCGACGAGAAGCTGTTCATCTTTGGTGAAGGCCACATAGGAAGGAAACGCTTTCCCTCCCAGAGTGGTGCCTTCTGCGGAAGGGATAATTGTTCCCTTCCCGCCTTCCATCACTGCCGCGGCCGAATTGGATGTTCCCAAATCTATGCCTATTATTTTTGACATGTCAGTATCCTCCTGAATATATGTGCTTCACTCTTTTATTTGCTGATTTTCTTTACGGATGCGCGCCACTTTTACCCGGGCCGGCCTCAGCATTTTGCCGTCCACAAGGTACCCCTTCTGCACTTCTTCGCGCACCAAATTGTTTTCGCTTTCATCATCGGTTTCGATCTGCTCCACCGCTTCGTGACGGTGCGGGTCGAATGACTCGCCCACGGATTTTATCGATTCAACGCCCTCAGATTTCAGCAGCCGCTCAAATTCCTGAACCACCATCTCAAACCCTTTTTTCACTGATTTAAGGTCTGACCCGTCCTGCGAATGTTTCACCGCGGAATCCATCACGTCGAGCAATGAAACCATTCTTTCTATCATCAAATGTTTGCCGAACCGCACCGCCTCGGATTTTTCCCGTTCCGTCCGCTTGCGGTAGTTGGCGAAATCCGCCTGGAGTCGAAGAAGCTGGTCCCAATAGCTCTGCGCTTTTTCCTCGGCTGAAGGTTCCGCCGGCGTCTGCACAGCTGCATCTTCCGCCAGTTCCATATCCGGCAAGTTTTCCTGCGGTTCAGTTTCTTTGTCGTCTTGAAGCATGGCTTATTTCTTCTCCAGTTCTTTCAAAAGCTGATTCATCATCTTTGAAAAGTAGTCCACGATGGCGATCATTTTCGGATATTCCATTCTTTTCGGACCCATAATGCCGAGCACGCCCACCGTGCGGTCCGCCATCTGATAGGTGGACGAAACCACGCTCACATTCTGCAGAGCTTTCACCGGATTTTCCGAACCAATCCGCACATGCACTTTCCCTCCTGTGTTCTCTCCTTTCTTCTTTTTCTTGTTTTTGGGTTTGGAATCCTGCGCCGCTTCATCTGCCAGCAAACCCGGCATCTCCAGCGAAAATTCATTTTCCAACAGATGTGCCAGAAGTTGCTTTTCTTCCATCATACGGAACAGGTTATGCGCCTCGTCCGCGCGCGAAATTTCCGGCAGAGACAGTATGTTGCTCGCGCCGTCAAGGAACAGTTCGCTCGACGAAAGCTTGCGCAGTTCCATCCCGATTTCCCTTGCCATCACCATCACATCGCGGTATTCCTGTTCCACTTTTTCCAAAGTTTCCATCATGCCGTTCTGCACCTGTTGGAGCGTGCACCCTTGAAAACTCTGGTTGATCATGCGCGCCACCTGACGGAGCGCTTCGCGGGGCAGTTCCACACCCGTAGGCACGATAAAATGTTTGGTCATGCCAGACTCTGTTATCATGGCTACGAGCACTTTGCGGTTGTCGAGGGGGAAAAGTTCCAGATGCGAAAAAATGTTGCGTTCCAGTTTGGGTGCCATCACGAACCCGGTGAAATGCGACAGCGACGAAAGCATACGCGAGGTCTGGCTCAGGACATCTTCAATTTCGCGCATGCGGATTTCATATTCCTGATGTATGCGCGACTGTTCCTGTATGGCCAGCCGCTGAAGTTCTATCAGTGAGTCCACATATCCGCGATACCCCTTGTCCGTCGGTGTTCGTCCGGCCGAAGTGTGCGGCTGCAGAATCATTCCCTGCCTTTCGAGGTCCGAGAGCACGTGGCGGATAGTGGCAGGAGACAGTCCCAGCCGGCTGGCTGAGGCGATAGCGCTGGACCCGACGGGTTTGCCGGTCTTGATATATTCGTGAATCACGAACTGCAGCACTTTTTTCTTGCGCTGTTCCAGTTCTTCGTCGTTCAATGCCCGCATATTCTCATCTCCATGACCGCTTTCCGATATCTTAGCACTCAATAAGCCGGAGTGCTAACATAATATTAACACACAACCCGCAGTTTGTCAAGATAGATAGATACGTCCGAATAAATTGATTGTTCCAGAGTAAAAATGATAGTATGTGTATAACGATAATTGCTTGCCGGTATTCCCATCGAACCGTCAGCTTTCTCCTCCTTGAGTTGTCACCGCTTTGAACAGGATTCTGTAAAGGACTGATTCAGTAACTGATGAACGGAGAACTTCATGACAACTTATAAGGCCTGCTTTGTATTCTACCTCTTGATGAGTCTTTGCGTCATTTCGGGAACTGGTATCAGCGCGGATGATATCGAAGACTCGGTTGATAAGGCCTATATTGAAGATGGACAGAATATTACCATAGTGGATGCCATCCTGGAGGAAGCCAGGTTCGGTTCAGGTAAACTGCTGGACAAAGCCGCATTCAAGTCCATGAAAAGTATTGTAGTCATGGGCGGTATGACCACATCCCCTGAGTACGAAATGCTTGCCTTGAAAGAATGTATCGCCAGTCTTCAGTATAAAGGTTCGTTTTTTAGGACGATGGGGCATGCGGAGTTGATAAAAAAAGTGGGACACGATGTTGTCAAGGCGTATCCGCCCAAACAAAAAGATGAGACCATGTCCGTGAGGTTGGCCCAGGAAGTCAAACGCCGGACCGGAGCAGACGGTTTCCTTGTCATCTGGATTCTGGACAAATTTGACACTATTGTAGACCGTGCCGTAAAGGTAGACGGGAAAATGGTCAATAAAAGGCATCTTGCGACGGTCATGAAGTTTACGAGCACGCTTTACAACAGTACGGACGGAGCACCAGTCTGGTGTGTGGATTGGAAAGAATCCTATCTGGACCCGATAGAAAATCCGCTGTGTCCCACGTGTGGAAACATTGAGAAACAACCCAAGTACTCTGTGGTCGCTAAGCGATGCGGCGCTCTGATTGCAACAATCATCAGCAATCGCTATGACAAGCTGAACAACTGACAATGCGTCCTGTCACGGTGCTTTTGTGCCTATACCTATCTTTACTGTGTACTCCAACTGCGCTTTATTCCTATGTCAACCAGGCCGTATCTTTTAGTGTGGGCATGCAAACGCTTTCCCCGGAGGCAACAACCATCTCTCCCCTCATAAATTCGCCGAACACTATTGAACTGAAGTCCAAGAGTCTGATTGGGACAGGGCTTTTTATAGGATACAATTACTACCCAGACCCGGACTTGCTTTATCGATTTTCCTCTAGAGATTTTGACATCGGATGGCTCGGCTTTTTGGCTGAAATAAACATTTTTGTCGGTAACGGCGGCGGTGAGTCGGGGACACAGCGGATAGTTATGTTTATTAATAATGTTCCGGTCGCTACGGATCTCAAATACGAGGTTCATTCAAAGAATGCTTTTGATGCGGCTCTTAACCTCGGCCCTAAAATTGCTCTTATTGCATCTGATCCTATCAACCCTTGGAGTTCCAGCAATTGGAATGTCAGCGGAGGGTGGTCGTTCTTCAGCAGCAGACGCTTGTATAATGCAAGTGTTAGTTTCGTAGATCCCTCATTTTATTTTGAGGACGGATTGAAGTCCAGGAGCATCACTGGAACTCAAGGGGTTGCAGAGAAAGGTGTGAGTGGTTTCATAGCTTCCGGCTACATCTTCAAAGTTTCGGCGGGACTATCCATCACGATGGACTGGAAGTATTTTTTATACTTTAAAAGCCATTCCTTGTCTTTTGGATTGAGGCAAATATTTTGACAGTGAGCTGGACATGATGATGCGCCTGCCTCGCCACTTTCATCCTTGTATTTTCACTCGGAATGTTATATAAAATCATTTTGTATCTTGAAAAGCGCGCTGATAGCATTTATCGTCATTTCGGTTCCGGTTCAATTGAGTGCGGCAGGCCGCAACTCATTCGGTTTTTTATTGCTGACGCCGGGCGCGCGGTCGGCGGCATTGGGCGAGTCTTATGCGGCATTGGCAGAGGGATCAGAATCAGTTTCCGCCAATCCGTCAGGTTTGGGATTTGAAGAGCGTGCGCAGGTCACGTTCCATCACCTGAACTATGTGGAAGGCATACTTTTCCACAGTCTGGCCTATCTCAGACCCATGGGAAAAGGCGCGTGGTGCGTGCAGGCGGGTTATCTGGGTGTGGGGGGGATTCAGCGGACTGTGGCGGACCCGACAGCTGCTGACGGTTTCAGAGAAACAGGAGAATTTTCAACTTATGATATGCTGGCGTCCTTTTCTTTCGGTAGAACCATGACACGGAACTTTGCCGTGGGAGGCACTCTGCGTCTGGCCCGCGAATCTCTGGGCGATACATCAGCAAACGGTTTTGCTGCGGACGGAGGTTTTATCTACGGGCGCAAGTCAGATCCCTTAAGAGTGGGTCTTGCGCTTCAGCATCTGGGTCCCAAGGTCAAGTTTTCAGGTGAAAGTTTTGATTTGCCGCGTCTGGCGCGTCTGGGCGTGGCTCTGCGGAACAGTGAAGGGATTGCCCTGCGTTGGGCTCCGAGGAATGTTTTGCTCACCGGCGACGTGGTGCGCTATTTCAGCGATGGTGAACTGGTCGCGGGCGGCGGTGTGGAATGGCCTTTCTTCGACGATCGGATAAAGCTGCGGAGCGGTTATCATTATTTCCTGCGCAAACCCAAACTGGCGTCCAAACTGAATCTTCCCAACGGTTTTTCTTTTGGGCTGGGATTCACTTCGTTCCGCGGGGAGTTCGAATCGTGGAGTATGGACTATGCGCTGGTCTCAGGCGGCGATCTGGGATTTGTGCATAGAGTTTCGATTTCGCTCTGGTTCGGAGCGTCCCGGTGACGGGTCTGCTCAGCCGCGGGTCCGTTGGGCGTTCGTCAAGGTATCTGGATGTTGCGTTTCCCATTTTCTTTTTTCTGCTGGCGGTTTCCTTTTATTTAAGGACGTACGATTCCGCTCAGGTCAAAATCACCGAATTGCAGATGTTCGGTACCATTCTCGTTACGCTCTGGTTTTATAAGGTTTTTGAAAGCGGACACTGGCCTTTTTCGTCATCGCAGACGCTGGCAGTCATGCCGATTCTGGCGATGTTCGTTTCAGGTGTGATTTCGTTTTCCATGTCGCCGCTCCTGTGGGGCAGTTTTGATTTTTTTGTTCGCAGGGTGATTTTTGTCGGATTGGCGCTGATTGCAGTCACCGAACTGACTACTTTGACGGATATGCGCCGTCTCACCAAATGGCTGATTCTCGCTATCGCTGTGTCTACGATATATGGTTTGATACAGTGGATTGATTTCAGGTTTTTCCCTGCAGGTCCGCCCACTGTGGGTATAGACAAATTCGTCTGGCGCCGCGCATTCGGAGAGCGCGTATTTTCCACTTTCGGCAATCCGAACTTTTACAGCAATTTTCTGGTCATTATGGTGCCTATTATGGCTGCGGTATATCTGTACACGCGCAAATTCTATTTGATACCGCTCATAGGTCTGACGCTCATCAATATTGCCTGGACAGGTTCAAAAGGGCCGGCTATGGGTCTTTTGGCAGGGACTTCGGTGTTTACGTTCCTCTATGTGCGGTTCTTTGTGCAGAGTCCGCAGGTGAAAAGGGCTTTTGTCACGATTGCGGCCATTATTGTGGCTTCGCTCGGTTTCTATATCGTCAATAAAGTGTTTATCAGGCCTGGTATCACTTCGTTCACTTTCCGCGTGTATACGTGGCTTTCAACGTGGGAAATGATCAATGCTCATCCGGTTATGGGGAACGGAATCGGAACTTTTTGGGTAGTGTATCCGGCGTACAGGCGGCCTGCCATTTTCCATATCGAGGGTAAACATAATACGGAAACTGACCATGCGGAAAATGAACACCTCGAAGTCTGGATGGACGAAGGAATCATCGGTATGGGGCTGTGGATATGGCTGATTTTAACTTTGTCTGTCGGTATTTACCGTGCATTGCTGGTGGTGACTCAGCCAACCCGTGCCGGACCGCCTCAGAAAGGGGAAAGGAAATATCCGGAGGAAGCGTACTATATGCTGGGTTTTGTTTCCGGTATGCTCGGTATGCTGATTCATAACAACACGGACGTGTCCATGCGGTTTGTTTCGTCTGGCACGCCGTTCTGGCTGCTCGTCGGTGTGAACGTGGCTTTGATGAGTTACAGTCCAATGCCGGAAAAGCAGGCCGTGGTCCCGGTGCCCAAAGGTCAGCCGCTGGTCATAGACACACCTGCAGGCAATCCGCTCCTGCTATGGATAGTTAAACTTGTCACTTACGCGGCTATTGCTATTGTAGCTATCCGTATTTTAAGGATCTTTGACTGGTGTCAAGGACACGACGGCGCTTCCAATCCGAATGAACTGCCTCACTTTATTGTCACATGGGCAACATTTTTAATGTGTTGGGGTAATGCGGTCTGGTGGTTCTTTATTCTGACTAAATCCGCGTCCAAAGTGAAATCTGTGGTCACTATTCTGGCCGGGACAATAATTATCGTGCCGTTCTTCGGGTTTTTTCTCGGTGATGTCAATCACAACCGCGCCATATTTTTTTCCAAACAGGGAATTTGGAGCAAAGGGGAAGAGTTCCAGTCGCGTGCTGACGGGTTTCCTCCGGAATACCGCCTGATGTTCAAGGGCGGAGATTCCAGTTCCTTTGACCGCGACTCAACTGCGGGTCGTGTGGTGAACTTTTTGTTCCCGGATGTTTTCTGGAGGCAGGACGGGGTGGGCGGAGCGCTGGAACATTATATGGAAGTGCACAAGTTGAGTCCGTTCATGATCATGTCCCACTATTTCAGGGGCAATGTGTACAATGACTGGGGCTCAGACTACGCGCGCAGGACTCAGGACGCTTTCGGCAGGGGTGACATTGCGCAGGGCAGGATTTTCATTCAGAAGACTGACGAACTGTGGCAGAAGTCCATGGACGCATATACGGACACTCGACGGCTTGGACCGAACTATGTGCAGATGCACCATCAGGTCGGTACTGTGCACCAGAAGTGGGGC
>CAYHWZ010000088.1:0-8281 GCA_964359975.1 uncultured Elusimicrobia bacterium
TCTGGTCCAACCGGAAACTGAGCCGGGAAGACTTCATCTGCACATTCTGCGCCAGCTTCTCCTGCGAATCCATGTCGTAGCTAAGTACATTGGCGTTCCAGAGGAAGTTCACATAGTCAACCTTCTGCCGCACCCGCGACCAGAAAGTCGCGGTCTGGATATCCGCTTCCGGCGTCACGGGTGACGGGTCCATGTCCAGCCATATCCCCCCCAGATAGACCTCCACCCACGAGTGCGCATCTTTTGACCGCACAATATAGTAATTGCCGCTGGCATTCCATTCGTGCATCAGAAACCCGCACGCCACCCGTACCGGCACTCCTTCCAACCGCAGCATCAGCGCCATGGCTGACGCAAAGTACTCGCAGTGTCCCTTCCTTGTTTCAAAGAGGAACATCTCAACAGGATTGCGGTCGCCCGCTGGCGCATTGTCCAGAGAATATCCGTATCTTTCACGCAGATGCCGCTCGATTTTCCGCGCTTTTACATAGGGCGTATCGCGCACGGACACAATCTCTTTCACCAGCTTTTTAACCTGCGAAAAGTCGCCTTCCGGCACCTGCAGATTATCGACGACGATATCACTGTTTTCTTCAGGGACTACTTTAGATAGTTCGTTCAGCTTTTGCACAGCGGGACGCTCGATCAGCGAGACCACGTCGTAGGCCATTTTTCCGGAAAAAGTGGGCGGTCTCAGCACAGACCCGTCTTCCAGCAATGTCAGACTGGGCAGGCGCGCATCCAGCCGGGTCATCCACGGCACGCCGAACAAGGCCTGAGTGTCGAGCGATTCCAGGTAGATCCGCTGTTCCAGATATGATTCCGGAGCCAGTTTCAGCCCCCATTTGCCGGTAAGGGCGGTACGTTCCAGTGCAGGGAGGTCAAAGCGGTTTTTGGTCACTTTTTGGGCCTTTAACAGGCGGCTGCGGTAGGCGTCTTTGACCAGTTCCGACCGTTTTTGCGGGTTCACGGTCCATGTCTTGCCATCGAACCGCGACAAACTGCTTCCCCGCAGGTAAAGGTAACCCGGCCTGCGCCCGGATTTCAGTTCCACTCTCAGCATCACAGCCGGGTCTTCCTGAATCCTGCCCGCTTTGGCCAGATTGATGGTCTCCGTGTACCCGGACTTGTGTGCCGGACCCAGAAACGCGCCCTGGAACACTGCAATCGAAAGCCGCGGAAAGAACACGAATATTCCCACTGCAAAGAACAGAGTCAGACCGAGCGTCACTCGGCAGTTGCGGTAAAGAGTTTGCCGCACGCGCGCTCTCGTCTCGAATCCCGCGGATTCCGGACTGCGGGCCAGTGTATAGAGCGACAGTGTCCAGCTCGCGACAATCACGTAAAGCGCAAAACTCACCGTGAATGTGAAATCCAGCGCCAGCGTCGAGGTGCTTAGCAGCAGAAAGAACGACAGCGCGATTATTTGCAGAATATCCGCGCGCTCCTTTTTGAAGCAGAGTTTGAGCAGCATGAACCCGGTCAAAAATTCCGCCACGACGATGAGAAACGTGCTTTTCAGGAATATGAACCGCGCCAGCGAACCGAAAAACAGCGCGAGAATGAGACCGTTTTCCACCCACCGTATCTTTGTCAGCCGCGCTCTGGATTCCAGGTAAAAAGCAAACGGCAGTATCAGCAATACAGCCGCAGTGACCAGCAAATCCAGTTCACGCGTGATGAGGAGCGACCCCAGCGCGGTTGCAGCCAGCAGCCACGCGGAATTCAGCAGCGTTGCGTTCAGTTTGTCCCTTTCCATAAAGCGAGTAAATCCACAGATTCACCGTCGACAAAAGTGCTTTTTCCCCGCGCGGTTTCCTGCGCAGTTTTCGCGTCGAACCCGGCCATAAATTCGTAGATTGAGCGCAGTTGGTAGCGGTTCGCCGCTGGCCGGAAAGCATTGTTTTCAAAAGTCAGACCCACCGCGTAACCTTGATGGAACATCCATTCCAAAAACGAAACTCCGCACGAAAGCGCCGCGTCCGTCTGTTCGGCGGACAGCGCCATCCATTCACTTGCAGCGCCCATGTCCAGCCAGATTTTCTTTTCCGATTCCTGCTCCGTCTCACGAATCATCAGCCGCCCCTGCCTTGCCGAACTTTTCCACGCGATACTCTTCGGGCTGTCTCCGAGGGTAAACTCTCTCATCCCCCAAAAAGATTCGCCCCGCCCTTTCACCGCCAGCGGCACGTTTCTCTCGCCCCGGCGTAAAATTTCGCTGAAAGCAATATTCCGAACGAGTTTTGGATAGACGATGAACCGGTCATCAGTTTCGTATGAAGCGTATTTGCTGAAGAACCCGAACGGAAACTCCGTCTCAATCTTGACCCGCTGAATATGGTAGTTCCCGCGTTTGGGTGGATTCACGCGCGCGTCGGCGAAACTGTTCGACAGCGCTGCGGTGAACATGAAGTTGGCACTGATCTCAAATGATTTTCCCGACAGAGAATCCGTGCAGAGCGCGGTCACGCGGATTCCCATGGACGGAAATTTGGGCTTATGATTTTTCAGCACTATCCGCACCGTGGTATCCGTGCCCGCATAAAGTTCTGCGGGAAAAATCCATTCCGCTTCCGTACCGCGCAGACACATTTCCGAAATCACGCCCGACGCTGTAATGAATCCCAGCATCATGCCGAACACCATGTACAGCAGATTGTTGCCCGTGTTCATCCCTGCGAGCCCAATCCCGACGGTAAGCAGGAGCACGTAAGTGCCCAGCCGCGTCACACGCAACACGCGCGGCGGCTTCAGCGCCCGCAGAACTCTGCGCCAGAAAAGTGCGATTTTCTCTCTCATATGTAATCCCTCCCCCTTGAAGGGGAGGCTAGGTGGGGGTGAAAACTGCAGTCTTATCTTTGTTCATATTGCCCCCCATCAACAATAGAAACCCTTTTATCTAAACTATATTCACCCCGGCACAATCACCCGTTCCACAATCTCCCGCACCACGCGTTCCGTCGCGTCCATGGGCGAATCCGAATTGGAAGATTTGAGCACCAGCCGGTGCGCAAGAACCGAGACCGCTGACAATTTAATATCATCCGGCACCATATAATCCCTGCCGTTGAGATACGCGCCTGCCTGCGCCGCCCGACGGAGCGCGAGCGTCCCGCGCGGACTCACGCCCATATCCACAAACGGCGACACGCGCGTTTCCTGCACAATTTTCAAAATATAATCGTCGAGCGATTCATCCACTTTCACCTGGCGGGCGAGCCGGATGCCGTCGCACACCGTTTCCCTTTTCGCCACAGGCGCGAGCGAATCCACGGATCGGATATCAATCTCATCGCGGAGAATTTCCTTTTCTTCTTTTTCCGACGGATACCCGATACTGATGCGCATCATAAATCGGTCCCTCTGCGATTCCGGCAGAGGATACGTCCCGTAATGTTCGTGCGGATTCTGCGTTGCGATGACAAAGAACGGGTCCGGCAGACGCCGAGTTTCGTTGTCCATGGATACTTGCCGTTCGTTCATAGCTTCGAGCAGAGCGCTCTGGGTTTTCGGCGAAGAACGGTTGATTTCGTCGGCAAGGACAACGTGGTTAAAGATGGGCCCGCTTTTCAGTTCAAACGCATTGGATTTAGAATTGAAGATGGACACGCCGAGAATGTCCGACGGGAGAAGGTCTGCGGTGAACTGAATCCTGCGGAACGACAATTCCAGACTCCGCGCAATGCAGAGCGCGAGCGTAGTTTTCCCCACGCCCGGGATGTCTTCGATGAGGAGGTGCCCTTCGGCGAACAGGCAAGTGACCGCCTGACGGATGACATTGTCTTTTCCGCGGATGACTTTAGAGATATTTGATTCCAGCACCGACGACAGATTATCCATGTCAATTCATGAGGATAACGGATAAACGGAGATTTGTCAATCCGCTTTTTACTCCCTCCCCCTGGACGGGGGAGGTCAGGTGGGGGTGAAAATAGCTACTGTGACAACTACTTTTTGCCAAGGCAAAATCAACAAGGCGCTTGTTCTTTCCGGAATTCCGAGTGGTATTTCGCCAGATAGTTTTCCGACCTTATATTTTGATATGTCCGACACATCTGTGCAATATATCCCGAATGAAGCTTCCGGACGTCGGCACTCAATTGGGAAATGAATCCTGTATCCCGAAATGATCCCCCGCGTTTCAACCAAGCGGGATCGTTAATCCCGAATACACGCGGATGCCCAGCTTTCCGGATTTCATCCGCAATTTCATGATTGAAAGCAATCACAATATCAGGTTTCAGAATATCGAGTTCTTTACGCATATAGGTTTTTCGGACAATTTCAAAATACTTCTGTCGGATTTGTGTCGGTAAGCGTAGGGGATGAAGGTCATTGCCGTCTGACGTCTGCATAGAATGTTTGAAAAAGTTTGTAACCGCAACTCTCTGCGTAACATCGTCCAGGTTTTCAAAAAATCCCGCCTCCAACGCGGCTAAAGCACTGCCCGCTATTCCGGCAAGAATTCCGTCTTCATAATGCTGAATTGCAATATTTCTGAATGAAACTTCGTTTGGGCTCAGCAGCCGTGCAGCAGTTTTCCCATCGATGCGATACAGTCGATAGAGCGGATTTTCCGGCAGACCCGTTGCCCGCTGCCATGCCTGCTCATGCCCGCCCCTTAAAACCTTTGCCAGACTCTGTGCAGTACCGACGAGCAATATGCCGCCTGCTTCATACTTGGGACCAACAAACGGGATATAGGATTCCCAGAATAGATCAGTGGTTGAAGGAATGCAGACAAGATGTTTCTTGATGAAGACAAGCTCGGTCTCCGCATCGATTTGTTGATGAATCCGAACCAACTTTTCAATCATGCAGTGACAGTTGCTTAACGTGAAAAAAAACTAAAGTTCCGACTTCGCCCCGGAATCTCCCATGGCTTCGATCGTCATGATCATGGTGGACTTCGGCTTTTCCATTTTGTTGGACATCTGACTGCCCATTTGCGCGCTGTATTGTCCGTAGGCTGCGGCCTGCTGACTCATGTTTGAGGAACCTTCTGCAGCATTGACACTGGTCTGAGTTTCCTTGTCCTGCGAGGTGACGGAGAGTTTCGCCATTCCCAAAGCCGGCAGAGACGGGCTTATCCAAACGTCCTGGACCTGTTCATGCTGCATTTTCCCGCCGAACTCCATGCCGGACACGGCGTCTGAGGTCCCTTTGGAAATGCCGTCCGCCATGGACTGCTGCATCTGTTCCTGTTTCTTTTTTTTCGCACCGAACGGGTCGGACAACTTGCCTGCCATTTTCATGACTTTGCCTGTGGTGCTTTTCGCGCCGCCCTCCACTTCCATTGATACCTCGGTCTTGGCTTTGATGTCCATGTTCATCTTGGTGATCTTGGTCCTGGTTTCAAATTCACGCAGTTCCGTGGTCTGCATGTGCAGGGCTTTTACCGATGACCCGTCCGCAACCTTTACCTCTTCGATGCCGATCGGGTTCGTTTGACGTTTGAGCAGACGCGTAGTGCTTTCGGTTTCCTGCTCAGTTTCACCCTTGGCTTGGAACTCGGATTTGACCTTAATGCTCATGTTGGCGATATCCGAGATGATCGCAGTGGCTTCGCTCGCCACTCCAATCGCTCCCACGGCCATGTTAAGTCCGGGCACTGCCATGGCGCCGGGAATCTTCGCAACTGCCTTGGCTATTCCCGCGGCCTGGTCCATGGTGTCGGCTATCTGACTCGCCCGGATTGCCCTTTCCTCGCCCATAATTGGGCCGGTGTTCATCTCTGATTTCATCACTCCTGTGTCCATTTTGGTGGTGTCCTTCTGCCTCGTGGTGCTTTCGGGTTTTCCGAACGCTTCAATTTGTTCCTGGCTCAGCTTGACCGGCGGTTGGTCGCCCATTTTCTTGATGATCTCCAGCGGTTTCATGAACTGATTCATTTGCCCCAACCCCTTGCCCGCATCCGGTTTTTCCATGAGCATTTTCATGACGAACTTCATTTTACCGTCTTTGGTGAAGATGAGCTGTTCTTTCATCTTCTTTTTGGATTCTTCCATTTTCGTTTTCAACTCAGCGATCTTGTCCTGACCCATGCTCTTCATCATGGGTTCCATTTTCTTCATCATTTTGTCCAGGTCCGGCGCGTTGCCGGAAAGTGAAATTTCCATCCAGACGCAGGGTCTGTTGTTCCGGGTTTCTTCACCCACGATACTGTATTTAATCTTCATGTTCATGTCTTTCATCATTTCTTTGGAGGAATTCTGGGAAGTTTTCATCACGTCCTGCATGCCGGCGCCGCCGGCTTGACTTCCGCCCATCTGTTTCATCTGCGCTTCTATTTTTGCCCGCTGTTCCGGAGGCAGCATCGCCAAGGTTTTGGGGTCCAGACCGGGGATCCCTCCCGCATTACCGGCGCCGGACATTTTCGCCTCTTCCGTTTTTGTTTCCATCCGGTACATCGCCCATGAACCTGACTTGAACATCCTGGTTTCCGCGCACAACGCATGGGAACAAAGTCCCATCGAGGAAACAACAACGACCGATACAACAATGCGTGATAGCATCCGATACCTCCTATTTCTTGTTATTTAGAGTCTGCAAAAAAATTGCTGCTCACAAAACCCTCCGGGTCCGTCGGTAGGCCGTGCAGATATGTCCCCCAGTGCAGGTGCGGGGTGTTGGACACTCCAGTGGAACCTGCCTTTCCGACGGGGTCTCCCTTTTTCAAAACCGCGCCGGCCTGCGCTATGATTTCCGACAGATGCAGATACGCGGTCACAATGCCCTGCCCGTGGTCAAGCATTACCATGTTGCCTTCCTCGGTGAACATACCCGCAAGCACGACTCTCCCGTCGGACGGTGCCGATATCAGTGTTCCTTCCGGTACCCCGATATCAAGCCCGCGGTGAAAACCCGGCCGGGTCTTGCCATCTACTGTGCGCTTCTCTCCGAACTGACTCTCGATAGTCCCTTTCACCGGAAGTTCAAACAAACTTTTTCTCAGCCGTTCCGCACTCTCAGTATGCAGGGCCGCGCGTATTTTCTGAATTTCATCCGCCCTGTCCTCGCCGTTCAGCAGCGCCTTTTTATCGTTGGTAAGCGTGAGCGGCAGCAGAGGAAAACCGCGCCGCACTATTTTGATTGTCCGCGTGACGTGAGTTTTTCCGTCCGCTTTGAGCAGAAGTTTTTTGTTTCCGGGCTGAGTGTCCGGCAGTACCGACGCGTAGCAGTCCCTCTTGCCGTCCCCGTTCGTGTAACACGGGACTTCTTTTCCATCAAAACTCATCGTGACCGTGCCTGCGCTTCCAGCGTCCGCTTTCATCCACACAAAATCGCCTTGCCTCGCCTGTCTGGAATACTCGACTGAACCCGCCGCACACTCACCGGCCGCCCAGGTCAGCAGGAGTCCGGACAACAAAATCCTGTATTTCACCGTCTATTTCCGGACTTGTTTGAGAAAAGCTTTTTTGTTCATCTTCAGCGTTACTGTGCAGTTGTCATCTTTATCCCACCTGCTTTTCACCGGCTGGATTCCGCTCAGGAACATCTTCACTTTGCCCGGCAGGCGCGGGTCTTTGACCATGGCTTCGCTCAAAGTCAGATTCTTGTCCATCTTCATGTTTTGGATATACCGCGCGATACGCGCCTTACCGTCAATGATCGCCGATTCCCTCGAAAGCGACCGCCGCTGAGTGACATTTTCTAACCCGGGATTCGGCCTGCCGTGCCCGGTGAAGTAGAGGTTCCCCCACTTTTCGCGGGGCGCGTCTTCAGATGCAAACGCAGCGGTGAGACACAGCAGAGCCGCGCACATGGCCGCGAGCCGGACTTTTCCTGTCAACAAATTCATTTGCACCCTCCTTCGGCGCACGGCGAGCAGATTTCTGGATACTTTTTCCTGTCGCGTATGATTGACTTTTTATGTATCGTTTCCACACTTTTTCTGGCCGAGGCCGTCATATATTCGTACGGACAAAAACTCTCCATATTGGATTTTCCCGCCAACCCGAAATGAAAACTCCCGCCGGCAAACTTGAATTCCGGCATCTGCCCGACTTCCGCTATCTTCTGTCCCTGGGTCACAGACTGTCCTTTCACCACCGCAATATTTTTCAGACTTCCGGTATAGAAAGTGTGGTGTCCCGACGGATGATATAAGCTGACAGTTTTCTGACCCGGGTTCTGCGGAATGGGCGAATCTCCGATGCTGGCTACCATCCCGTCCGCCGCGGCGAGCACCGGCGCCTTCAGCGCCAGCTCAAAATCAAACCCTGGATGACCCGATGGATGCCCTGGCGCCGGTATCCCATACGGAAATATTCCCATGGAC
>CAYHWZ010000089.1:0-8275 GCA_964359975.1 uncultured Elusimicrobia bacterium
CCTGTGCGGGCACGGATGTCTCTTTCCGCAGACGGAAAAAATTCGCAGGAAAAATAGAATTTGCCGCTGTTGAGGAGATCGGTGATTTTCATCCGGTGAAAGTTTCCGGGCGGACAACGAACCGGACAGTGCCTGCGGTTTCAAAAACAGCTTCGCGGGTGCGGGAAAGACCGGGCACTGATTCGCCGTCAACAACAATAGCCACGGGTCGGTCGGAATAGACCGTCATTTTTTTCGTTTCCACGCGCACAATGGAACGGGTCGGCAGAAAGTGGAGCGGGATCCTGGCGCGTCCGACGAGAAGTTTGAAGAAGAGCCGCGCGCGGGTCATTTTGCGGACAAAGAAAAATTCCAGCAGATCGTCGGACGGATCGGACTTGCGCGAAAAGTGGAGACCTGAGCTGAAATAGGGCGCATTGGCGCAGAGCATCATGAAACAGTCGCCGATAAAACTTTTGTCGTCCCAGACTGCGGACACGTGCGAGACCTGCATTTCGCGGATGACCTGGGCAGGACTTTTGATTTCCGCCGGATTTTTTTTGCCGAACCCTGCATTATTGATAAAATAGCAGTCATTGACGCGGGCCACGCAGACAGTCTGTTCGTGACCGCGCGCAATCACGCGGAGCGCGGACCGCACCCTGCCGGCTTTCAGACGGAGAAACCGCGCAAAATCATTGCACGTACCGAACGGGATGATGCCCAGCGAAAACTTGTCCGAGATATTCTGTTTTTTAAGAAAATTGATGGTGCGGTTGAGCGTACCGTCGCCGCCGGCCACAACGATCCTGGTGAATTCCCCGCGCGCAATGCGTCCGAGGTGTTTTTCCGTGGAGTCGGGCTGAGAGCGGTCCACGAGAAAAATCTCTTTTTCGCCGAGAAAACGGTTTTCGATTTCCGATATCAGGGACTTGAGATGCGGTTTCCAGCGTGCAGACGGGTTGACCAGAAATGCGGTTTTCATTATTCTCCGATAATTTTAACAATCACGCGTTTTTTTCTCTGACCGTCGAACTCACCGTAAAAAATCTGTTGCCACGGACCGAAATCCATGCGCCCCGCCGTGACCGGCACAATGACCTGATGGTGCGCCAGCATGGACTTGAGATGCGCATCGCCGTTAGTTTCGCCGGTGCGGTGATGACGGTAATTGGGACCTTCCGGCGCGAGTTTGTCCAGCCACTCGTCTATGTCCGCAAGCAGACCTTTCTCGTCGTCGTTCACCCACACTGCCGCGGTGATGTGCATGGCCGAAATCAGTATCATGCCCTCGCTCACACCGGACTTTTTCAGCGCGGATTCCACCTGGGGAGTTATATTGACGGCTTCCCGCTTTTTCCCCGTGTTGAACCAGAGATACTCCGTGTGCGATTTCATCTTCCTCTTTTACCGATAATTGGTGAACTGGAGCGGCGGACCAAAATCTTTGCCGCGCAGGAACGCCATCACAGTCTGGAGTTCATCCTTGCTTTTCGATGTGATGCGAAGTTGGTCGCCCTGTATACTCGGCGTCACTTTGAGCTTTGCGTCCTTGATGGCCTTTACGATTTCCTTGGCCTTTTCCGTCTCTATGCCCTGCTTGATTTTCACCATTTGGCGAACAGTGGCTTTTTCCGCGGGTTCGAGTTTTTGGAAATCGAGAGACTTGAGCGAGACATTGCGTTTGACCAGCTTGTTCTGCAGAATGTCCACCACGCTCTTGAGCCGGTTTTCGTCGTCGGAATAGAGAGTGAGGGACGGAGCTTTTTTGTCAAAATCCACGCGCGAGACTGAACCTTTGAAATCAAAGCGGGTGGACATTTCTTTGTTGGCCTGGTTTATTGCGTTTTCCGCTTCGGCCAGGTCCACTTTGGAAACTACGTCGAAAGAAAATTCGTCAGCCATTGTGTTCGCTCCTAATTCAGTGCAGACGTAGCGTACGGCACGGTCTGCCGGGTTGCAGGACGAGGAGAGTCCTGTTGGGCAGTGGTTTCCAGTCCCGCGAGTTTGTGATGGGCTCGGACGCGACCGAAGTCCTGCCAGCCGATACATTGTAGCAAATCTGGAAGTAAGGACGCTTCTGCCCGCAAAGAGAAAGTATCTCCTTTTTTTCGTAAAGACAATGCGCGGCAAGGGAGTGTCCGTCGCTGGCCAGCATATTGAGACCGCGGAACGGGCGTTTGAACCTGCGTTTCCCTCGGGGAATGGCGGACCAGACAGTTTCGATTTCGCTGACCATGCGTTGGAACACGGTCCGCCAGCGGGATGGGGTGTTTCCGCCGGACGGAGTTTCGCGCCATATTTTTACGAACAGCCAAAAGAGCGCTTCGGAATCATTTTTGCCTTTCATCAATTTTTGATATGGGCCGAGAGTGCGGGCGACTTCGTCAGGGATGTTGAGCGTTCCGTTGTGGGCAAATACCAGATTTTTCCACGTGAAGGGTTGAGTATTTGAAAATGATATGAGCTGATGCTGTTTGAGTTTCTTGGGGTTGGATGCGTGACGGATATGCGCCACCAGCATTTTTGAGCGCACGTTCCGGGCCAGCGCACTGAACTTTACTTTTTCCCGGTAAACCGGGTTGGGCGATTTTGCAACTTTCCAGACGCCACGGTCCCAATGAGCCAGACCCCAGCCGTCTTTTTGCAGATGTTTTTTGTTCAGGAAACTCTGCTTGAGCAAAGACCATTTACCGTCCAGCAAAAAGTCATGCGCACTTTGATTTTGCGACGAAACCTGCCCGAAAAGACGGCACATGGTGTTATCTTATCAAATTTTTAATGTTACAAAAATATAACGAATAGTTGAAGATTAGTTTAACCTGGTCCGGTTATAATCTTAATCAATCCCCGGTATGGGGATATATAGGGGAGCGCACACCATGAACAGCACATCATCGGACAAGACCTGCAATATCACCCATTTTACCCGCATCGTGGCCTTTATGGTCGCGACGGCGTTTCTGTTTAATCTGGCGGCGGTACCGTTTGCCGAGGCGTCTGTCTGGGAACAGCGGCAGGACGCGATTAAACAAATCCAGCAGACGGATTTCAAAGTTCATCAGGCTTTAAGCAATTCTCAGAAACAAACATCCGTCAGTCAGTCAGCGGCGGCCCAGCAGAAGTTTCAGGAACTGAGCGGGGTGCATCTGCCTGGCGAGATTGCGTCTGTGTCGGAAGTGTGGAGCTCGGGCGCAGACAGTTCGACCCAACCCGTTGTCATTCACATTCAAGACGCGCACGGACATTATGCGGCGCAAAAGAATCTGGCTCATCTCCTCAAACTCCTGCTTCCCAACAACCGAGACCAACTCCTGCCCGTATACATCGAAGGCGCTTGGACCACCATGCACCCGGAATGGTTGACTGCGTTCCCTTATAAAGAAGCCAACCGCAAGTCCGCGGAATCTCTGCTCCGCATGGGACTGCTCACGGGCGAAGAATATCTCACCATGATGGAGAGCCGGCAGGTGATGGATATACGCGGTCTGGAAGATGAATCCACGTACAAATTTAATCTGGAAACGCGCGAAATGCTCGATGGTCAGCGTGCAGGACTACAAGCGCAGGTACAGTCGCTGGAGAAACGGTTGTCCAAGATTAAAGACCGGGTTTACAGTCCTGAACTCCGTCTATTGGACGCGGCAGGTGCGCAGTATTCACGCGGTAAAATCACGCTCAAAGAATATGTGAGTTTCTTTAGAAAGCATTATCCGAATGAACTGAAAAAGTTTGAGCATTTGCAGAAGTTGGCGCGGTTCCAGGATATGGAGACACAAATCCGTCTGCCGGAACTGGAAGGCGAGATTAAAAGTTTGTTCAAACAGTTGGCAGAGATACTGGACCAGAACTCTTTGGCGCGGTTGAGCGGGCTGAGCATTGAGCACCGGTTGGGGAGAATGAGCGGAAAGACTTATTACAAGATGCTCCTGCAGGTGGCGGAGGCGCACCGCATTGAGCTGCCGAGAGTAAAAGCGTACGCGGACTATTTGTCGCATTACGGGGATATGAGCGCAGCGGGGATAGCAGATGAGTTGTCCGCGCTTGAGAAGAGCACGTATGCAAGCAGTATCACGAAGACAGGCGCGCCTCGCAGTCTGGTAGAGATGAACTTTGCGGTCAGGCGTCATGGAAAATTCTGGAACGAACTATTTGCTCCGTCGGACTGGAAAGAATATCAGACCGCTGGACTGCCGTCGCTGGTGGAAGTGGAACAATTTATTACAAATTATGAAAGGGAGATGGGGATAAAAGCCGAGCGCGGTCAAAAGAAACAGATGGATTCCCGCCTGCGCGGGAATGACGGAGGAACGGGGACTGACCAGCGGACTACAGACATCAATTCACCTACATACGCACAGTGCAAGTTTATCCAGGAATCGTATTACAAGCTGGCGTTCACGCGCGACAACACGCTTTTCCACAATTTTATACGGCAGATGCAGGAACTGAAACCAGCCGAACCCAATGGCGCGCGGCCGGTAGTGGTATTGATTGCAGGCGGATTCCACACGGCGGGGATTGTGAAACAGCTGCGCGCGGCAGGGATAGACTACGCCGTGCTTCAGCCAAAGCTGACAGTTTCTGCGGAGAAAGCGCGCGCGGACAAGAAGGAAGTATTGCCGGACACGGACACTATGCGTAAGGAGTATGCTCAGAATCTGAAGAAGATGAGCCAAGACAAGAACATCAGGCCCGCATACCGCAAACTGCTGAAAGAACTGATTGACGTGCTGGAGAACCGTCTGACACTGTATCCGCCGGAACAGAACGGGCGGAATGTGACAGTGCTGGCTTCGTATCAGGGAACGAAAAGCAAAACCTATTTCAAGATGGAGTTTGCGCCAGAGGAGGAACAGGCGGAAAATCTGCAGGTGGCAAAGGCGGACGAGTCTGTCGCGCAGTCTCTGAAGGCAACCATGGGTATGATGCGCGCCATGCAGGTGTCCAACAATTCCACTTCCAGCGGACAGTTGATCGCCACACAGTTGGTAAATTTGGCAAACGGGACGCTGGTGGACGTGAGCAACGCCGACAGTTCTCCGGAAGTTTTGCATAAAAATAAACCCGCGAAGAAAGAAAATGTGACGGCAATTCAAGATACAGATAAGAAACAGGAATATGAATCGGAGCCCGTGGCATTTTTTGCCATGCCGGCGGTTAATGCCGCCATCAAGTGGGCTGCTTGGAATGGGCACATTAGACTGGCAAAAGTTTTGACCGCTGTATCTCCCCTCATTGCCGCAGGAGGCGGAGCGGCAGAGACATTTCTTGTTTTTACGGCCGCCATATATCTGCCGATGTCTTTCTTGGATGCATTGGGAGTGGGTATCGGGGTTTTATTCGCGCTGCATATTATTTTTGATATTTGGGCCGTATGGAAAAACCTGGGTCCCAAGGTATCTTTTTGGAAGCGATATCTCGCATTGGTAGTGCAAACAGGAATTATGATGGGCTTGTTCATTGACTACACCCATTCGGTAGACGAATATAATTATCTTGCGACTGAATACAACGATCACTCTATCACGCAGGAAGAAGTTGACAAACTAACGAACGGACTCGAACAGGAAACGAGGGAAGGATCCCTTAAATCAATCATCTATACCGATGCTCAAGGCAAAGAATTGTATAGACTCTACTATGAGAAAGTGAATAATGAATGGGTCAAATACAGCTTCAAAGATATGAAATCAGGACACGTATACCTTTTCCGAGACCGTCAAACATTTTTTCGTGCACCCGGTTTTGGTGATATCCTGGATCATAATAAATGGCTCCTGCTTGCCCCCGTAATAATTCACACCGGCGGCAATTTTTTGGGAGGATTTAATGGCGTAGATAAAAATTGGCGAGATGTGTTGAAGCTGGAGAGATTACCTCGCCGGGTAAATCCGGTTCTGCGAGATAGCGATGCCGCAGACAGGGGTTTCCTTTCCCCGGACGGACGAACTTTGATAACCACTCAAAATTCAAGTGTTCATATCCACGACATCACATTCGACGGAAAATTAAACGAAGAAAATCCAGCGTTGGTCGAAGAATCAGACGATAGTTCCCATGCTCAGGAATTTAATCACGTCAGTAATAGCCCGGATGGACGCACACTTCTTCGCCTCGGCAATAATAGAGCGCCCGAAGTTCTGCGCAAGGATATGCCGGGTGCGGAGGGCGCATACACTACGATACAGCATCCCTTTGACCAACAATCCTCAGATGTCAAGATGAACTTAAAGTATCCGCAAGTATTGGATAATTCCATTGTATTGTATGACGATGAAAAGAGAACCGGAGCGACAATCTACTCCATTGAGCCGGGCAAAACATCTGTATCGGAAGGTCAAAGATTGAGCTTTGCCTTGGAGCCCGGAGAGCAGATCCTGCAAATTCTCGGTTCAACTTCCGGCAACGCGTTTGCAGTCAGATCCATAATTGGCGATGATAATTTAACGCGTATCTTTCAGCGAAATAACCAAAATGGCAAATTTGAGAGCCGTTTGCAGGTTGAGCGATTTGAGATGGACGCCATACAGGAACAAGCAGATGGGACAATTGTATTTTCAGGACAATATGATCGTGGACTGGATCTAATCGTCGGGAGGATCAACCCTGACCAGGATATCAGTTGGCATGAAGGCCAACATACTCCATCAATCGAAAATAAGACCTTCATCTTCTCAAATGGTCAAAGGATCGTTACGTCACTCGATTACGGTAATGTATTAGTCGAAGATTGGAACGAAGAATTAAAAAAATATGAGGTCGTGGAAAGTTTGAGTTATGAAGATCACAACAAAAGGATCGAAAGCGATATGGTTCTTCTGGAGTTGAAGAATGAGACCATGGTCATTACAAAATCGGAAATCTTTAGAGTTAATAATAACATCGGCAAAATAGTCAGTGTGCAAGACAATGTGCTCCTTACCAGAAGGGACAGCAAGCTGAATATTTACGAGATAGGTTCCGGTGACAGGTTAACAGCCGGGCGCGCGGCACTGGTATCCGCGATGCAATATTCCCAGGCGTTGGGCATATTATGGAACCAGATACGTGAATCAAAGTACGAATCAAAGAACAAACAGCAAATCAAAGTTAAACAGATACAGTTTGATAACCTGGCCAATGAAGCGCTCCGTGTGCTGAGACGCATAACCCGATCGCAGAAAAAGAATATTGATGCCGTGGACTTTGAATCTGCCCGGCTGTTGGAATACCAGTTGGGTCTGATAGTAGCTATGCGGAATTTCGAATCGAATCATGCGGGTAATCAAACAATTAAGACTGACATTGAAGCGGGACTCAAACCGTTAACATCGTTCCATCATCCGGTTCTGAACACGGGACAGCAGAATTTGGCGGACGTTATTAAATCCGCGCAAGAGTCGGCTAAACTAAGCATTGCGTACGCAAACTGGTACAAAAACAGATTGCCGGTAACATTACGTCATGAAATACGTGAACAAATATATAATCAAATTTCCAAGTCATTGAACAGCCATCTTGCAGCGATCAAAGAGCGCATCAGTCAGACCGGTACCATCACCATCGAAGAAAAGAAAATGCCTGCGGAAATTGAGATGGGTAGTCTGGAAATTGACGAAAAAAACCGGGACTTTGACCGGGAATATAAGGAATCTGATTCCGATGGTCTGGATTCGGAGGATGAAAGTGTGAGCAATGATTCTGCACCGAGCAAGAATAAAAGCATCGGCGGAATGGACGAAAATAAAAGGAGCGATCGCGGTGATCAGAACTTTATCAACATGATCCGGTTGATGACCGGTCTGTCCCAGTTTGTGCCGGACGCCATTCTTTCTCTGTATGATGGCGGAGGCGCACAGTGGGACACTTTTACACAGGATTATCAGAACGCAATGTTGAACAGCGCAAAAAGAACATTCGGTCAAGATATAAAAGTGGCAGACGAAGAATGGATGGACTTCCCATTTAATTTGTCCATCCCCGGATTCGATAAAGTCCGTGCATTTGCCATTGACAGGCAGGGACACATCACGTTGAAACTGGAAAGAGATATCGTCAATACGCTGGTCAATAACAATGAACAGAAACTGATAATGTATCTGACGCAGAAAAAGGAGATCCTGGCCCTGGCCACGGTAATGGCTCTGGCGGAACTGATCTCGGATCCGTCAGGCGGACGGCAAGGCGTCAAGGCCGCGGTGATGGTCTTGAGCAATCCCTATTACGCACTGGGTACGGCGCAAAATACGTTGGAGAGAGTACTGAAACAATACTTTGTGTCCGCGCCGCAAAACAAGGCAACATTTCTCGGCAA
>CAYHWZ010000090.1:0-8258 GCA_964359975.1 uncultured Elusimicrobia bacterium
ATTAACTGAGTCGAATCTATTTTCAATTCAGCAGAAATAACCTCCGTATCAGATTTGATTATGTCGCTTGGGCGGGCTTCTCGTATGCCGATTATATCAGGCGTGCCCCACTTGTCCTTGAATTTATTGCCACCGAGAGAGATGGCCTTCGTGCATTCTTCTAACTCTTTGACCAAGTAATCTGCAAATGGTTGATAGAAAGCATCCTCCCCAAATTCTTCTTTCGAGTTCGTAAGGGTCATTCCTGCAACAAATCTATTCTCGCTTTGAAACTCTCGAAATTGTGTATGCCGAAAAAGACCGCGTGCGGGCTTATAAATGATTTTTGGGTAACGAGCATCAAGATTCCAGCAAGCGAAGGAATTATTCAAATAATAAAGTATGAAATTCTACTTGACTTTACTGTTTAATAATGTATAATAATGTTATGAAAGACCACCTTACTATTAAAGAGGCCGCTGAAATATTTGGGGTCACCCCTCAAACAATCAGGAATTGGGACAACAAAGGCAAACTCAAGGCGTTTCGGCACCCCATGAATAATTATCGTCTATATGATCGGTCTGAACTTGAAAAGATTGCAAAGAAAATAAGGGAACTATGAACGAAGAGAGCTTGAAATATTTTCTATATGCGCGTAAGTCTTCCGAAAACGAAGACCGGCAGGTTGCGTCGGTCCCTTCCCAAATTGAAGAATTGCAAAAGTTAGCTGGTCAACTTAAACTCAAGATTATCCGCGTCTTTACAGAGGAGAAATCCGCGAAAGCACCTGGCCGCCCAATCTTTGCTGAAATGCTTGAGCGTATTCATAAAGACGAAGCCCAAGGGATACTCTGCTGGAAACTTGACCGACTAGCGCGTAACCCCGTGGACGGCGGAGCAATAAATTGGATGCTTCAACAGTCTATTCTCAAGCACATTCAGACTTATCAGAGAGCATACCACCCCAGCGACAATGTTCTAATGATGAGCCTCGAATTTGGAATGGCCAACCAATTCATCATAGACCTGAGCGCAAACACAAAGCGCGGGATGCGGAGCAAGGCACAAAATGGCTGGATTCCGCATAAGCCCCCGGTCGGGTATCTCAACAACCGGTACAATGCCCCAGAGTTATCTCCAATCTACAAAGACCCTGAACGCTTTGAAATAGTGCGCAAGTTGTGGGATACCCTCTTGCAGACACGATGCTCGGTACAATCACTTTACGAAAAATCGCTGGCTATGGGTTTAACAACGACGGAAGGAAGAACTATTTCTCGTAGCAAGTTCCACGATCTTTTCAGCAACCCGTTCTACTACGGATATTTCCGCTGGGGTGAAGAAGTCTATCCGGGAAAGCATGACCCAATGGTCAGTAAGGCCGAGTTTGATTTAGCTCAAGAAATTATTCACGGACTCAAACCACGCACTCAACACCATCACGCTTTTGCCTTTACCGGCATGATGCGCTGTGGCGGTTGCGGTGCCTCCATAACCGCCGAAGAAAAAACCAAAACTCAGAAAAACGGCAATGTCCACAAGTACACATACTATCGTTGTACCCGAAGAATCAATCCCGATTGCAATGAACCGCCCGTTCGAGACAGCGAATTGGAAACTCAAATTCTTGACTTGCTTGATGGTATTACAATCCCCCCTGAGTTCCACCAATGGGCAATGAAATGTCTAAGAGAAGAGCAATCAAAGGAGATTGAAAACAGCGAAGGGCTTTTGGACATTCATCGAAAGCGACTGGATGCTTCACAGAAGAAACTCAACGCACTGGTTGAAATGCGTTTGAACGGTGAGCTAAATTCCGAAGAGTACCTTTCCAAGAAAGAAACCATCTTACAAGAGCGTCAGAAATGCGAAGAGCTTTTGACTGACGGATCAAGCCGGGCAGACACATGGTTGGACAGGGCAGAAAAGCTTTTTGATTTTGCAGAGACCGCCAAGAAACGGTTTGAGAAAGGCAGTCTGGACGTAAAAAGAGAGATTTTATCCTGCTTGGGAACCAACTTCACCCTTAAGGTTAGAACCTTGCATCTTGAGACGATGAAACCCCTTATCCTAATGAACCAAGTTGCCCCAGCCGTTCAAGCTCTCCATAAACGGTTAGAACCTCATAAAATCCCTATTTCACAAGGGGCTTTAGAGGTTCTATACGCTAAAAACAAAGGATGGGGTGGCTGACGGGATTCGAACCCGCAACATCTCGAGCCACAGTCGAGTGCTCTGCCATTGAGCTACAACCACCATTGGTGCTGGATTGTCTTTCTGCGTGGCACTGCTTACCTATTCTACCAAAGTAAATTTTGCTTGACAACACTGCCGCCCTTTGGTAACATTTTTCCATAACCGTTTATGACTGACCTCATCCAACTGAACGCCGACTTACCGTCTAAGACCGCATTGCCCCGCGCGCAGTCCGGCGCTCAAATTTACTCTGACCGCGATATCCGCAATCTCATCTGCGAACTCTGCCGCGCTTTCTACCAAAAAGGATGGGCCAGCGGCACAGGCGGCGGCATCTCCATACGGAACGGCAGCGAAATCTATATGGCCCCCAGCGGTGTTCAAAAAGAACGCATCCAGCCCGAAAATCTCTTTATACTCGATCTGGACAACAATATCCTCCGCGCCCCGGCCGGCAATCACAAAATCTCCGAATGTAAACCGCTCTTTATGCACGCCTACAATCTGCGCAATGCCGGCGCCGTGCTCCACAGTCATTCCATCAATGCAATGGCCGCCACATGGCTCTACGATACCCATTTCCAGGTCACCAACCTCGAAATGCAGAAAGGTATCTCCGGATACGGCGCATTCGACGTGCTCGACGTGCCCATCATCTCCAACACCGCGCGCGAACACGACCTCTCGGACTCGCTCAAAGAAGCCATTGAAAAAAATCCCAAGACTTCCGCTGTCCTCGTGCGCGGTCACGGTGCCTACATCTGGGGCAAAGATTGGGCCCAGGCCAAAACTCAGGCCGAATGTTACGACTATCTCTTCCAGGCCGCAGTCCAACTCCGCGAACTCGGCATTAACCCTCTCACTCTCAACGCAAAAGGAGCGCCCAAATGAAAGCAACCTGGCTCGAATCCGGCACTGAAATTTCCGCTGACGAACTCCGCGCCCAGGGCATTGTCTCCGAGCGCATCTCCACGCAAAACTATCAAAAAGATCTGGACCGCATCAAACAGGAATGGAAATATTCCGCGCAGGACATTGTGGAGCTTTCCCCCTCCACTCCCAATCTCAATGTCATCTGCGCCAAGTTCGACAAAGAGCACCTCCACACCGACGACGAAGTGCGATTTGTCCTCTCCGGTGAAGGATTCTTCGACATCCGGACAAATGACGACCGCTGGATGCACATTTTCGTCGAGCCCGGCGACTTTATCCTCGTGCCCGCCGACCGCAACCATTTATTCTATCTCACGGACAAAAAACACATCCAGTGCGTGCGCCTGTTCAAAGACAATCCCAGTTGGACGCCTGTCTACCGCGAACCCGCGCCCGCCCTTTCCTGACCACCAATGAAAATTTCCATCGCCGTCTCAATCCAAAAAACTCAGCCGCTCGTAATCTTCGCCTGCGAAAACGACAAAACCCCCTGCGGCCTGCCGAAACAAAAAGCCCTCATTGACCTTGCAGTTTCCGAGGGATTCAAAGGCAAGACCGCCTCCACCGCAATCCTTCACCCGAAAGCCGGTTCCTTGTCAAAACTGGTCATACTCGCAGGTCTCGGCAATCGCAAAAAAGCGACTGCAGAGCATCTCCGCCGTGCCATGTCCGCGGCCTTAAAAAAACTCCAGGCGCTTTCTCAGCCGTCATTTTCCGCATACCTGCCCGCAGTACTGGAAAACGCCCAGACAGAATCATCCGCTCTGACCGAAGGAGCCGTCCTTGCCGCGTACCGTTTTGACAAATATAAATCCGCAGACAAATCATCCTCCCGCGCAAAAAATCTGACTCTGGTCACCACCCCCGCAGGTCTTGCCGACTGCAAAAAAGGCGTGCGTCTGGGCCAAATATTGTCCGAAAGCGCCTGCTATGTGCGCGACCTTGTCAACGAACCGCCCAGCTCGCTCCCGCCGTCAAAAATGGTGGAGTGCGCGCAGGAAATTGCGGACTCAGGCAAATCTTCCGGTATCACCATCACCATTTTTGACCGCGAAAAAATAGAGGAAATGAAAATGGGCGCGCTGTTGGGAGTGAACCGCGGCAGCGCCGAGCCCCCCTTTCTCGTGCACCTTCACTACAAACCGGCCGCTTCGCAAAAATGCATCGCGCTCGTCGGTAAAGGCATCACTTTTGATTCCGGCGGTCTCTCTCTGAAACCCGCCGAAGCCATGGAAACCATGAAAATGGACATGGCCGGAGCCGCATCGATACTCGGTGTATTCAAAGCCCTGCCCGCGCTGAAACCCAACGTGGAAATCCACGGAGTGCTCGCACTAACGGAAAATATGCCCGGCGGACGCGCCTACAAGCCCGGCGACATCCTCACAGCCATGAACGGCAAATCCATCGAAGTGCTGAACACGGACGCGGAAGGACGCCTCATCCTCGCTGACGCCTCAAAATTGAACGCAGATGCCATCATAGACATTGCCACGCTTACAGGCGCCTGCATCATCGCGCTCGGCAGCAACGTAGCCGGCGCTATGGGAAACAGTCCCGAACTTTTGACCGACATCCAGTCCGCCGGAGAATCCGCCGGCGAACCCTTCTGGCCTCTGCCCCTGGTGGAAGACTACAAAGACGGTCTGAAATCCCCCATCGCAGACATCAAAAATATTTCATCAGTGAGAAAAGAAGCCGGCTCGATTATCGGCGGATTGTTCCTGCAGGAATTTGTGAACAGCAAACCGTGGGCACATCTGGACATCGCGGGCCCGGCCTGGACCGACAGAGAGTTCCACTACAAACCGCAAGGCGGCACAGGTTTCCCCGTCCGCACCCTCATCCGCTACATCCTAAACCTCGGATAGATTGCAGCAAATAAAAACCCCCTTTCTTTCCCCCTTTGCAAGGGGGAATAAAAAAGGGGTTCTTATTAAAACTTCCTAACTTATATCTTGCTTTTGAGAATCTTCGGAAACATCGCGTAGAACGCCGTAGCGTCCACAGCTTCCTGCAGAGGACACTGGTCCTCGATGGTATGAGCGTAGATTTCGTTCGACGGAGAAAATCCGATACACGGAATGTTCGCCTTGCCAGCCCAGTAGATGGCGTTGGTCGAAAAGTCCCAGCGGAACGTGTCCTGCTTACTCTCCGCATACGCTTCCGGATACTTTTTCTTCAAGTCATCCGGGAACGGGTACTTCTTGTCAAAACCAAGCGCCTTGCGCGTCGACACGCCGGCCTGTACAATCGGATGGTCTTCAGACATGCACCACGCCGGGAAATATTTGTCCACTTCAAACACAAATTTCGTGTATGACGGAGTCTTGTACAGCATCTCCTGTATATCCACCGCATCCGCACCGTTCAGAGCACGGAGCTCTTTAAGCACAGACTCTTTCGTCTCGCCAAAAGTCATTCTGCGGTCCAGATAAACCACGCATCTGTCCGGCACCGCATTGATCGAAGGAGAATCGCATCGGATTATGGAAACCACACAGGTCCCGCGTCCCAGGAACTTGTCCTCATGTATCTTGGGACCGAGCTCTTCCACAGATTTTATGAACGGATTCATCTTGTAAACAGCATTGTCACCCAGCCACGGCATAGACGCATGACACGCCTTACCCTTGGTCACGCACTTGAGTTCAATGCGTCCGCGATGACCGCGGAATATCTGCATCCGGGTCGGCTCGCCTATCACCACATAATCAGGTTTGACCTTGTGGGTAATATGCAAAGAGTTGGGCGCAATACCGTCGCACCACTCCTCCATGTTCCCGAAATAATACGCAGTCCATCCGTCCAGCAGCCCAAATTTTTTCGCCATGCCGAGCCCGTACACCATACCCGGAGTAGAGCATTTCTCGTCGCAAGCACCGCGCCCGAAAAGTATCCCGTTCTCAATCTTGCCTTTGAAAGGGTCCCATTTCCACGCATCCGGGTCTCCCAGACTCACCGTGTCAATGTGGCTGTCATACAGCACCACTTTCGGCCCCTTGCCGATGACTCCCACGATGTTGCCCATCTTGTCGAACCAGGTCTTGTCAAACCCGACCTTCTTCATTTCCTTCTGAATACGTTTACCCACAGCCCCGATCTTGGATTCCATCGACGGAATCGCCACAATATCGCGGAAAAATTTAATGATGTCTTTTTCGCTCTTCTGAATTTCGGAATTTACTGCGCGGATGGCCTCGTCCTGCCCCATAGGCGAACTTACTTTACTCTTTGTAGTCATATGTTTCTCCCTCTTATCGGGCTTCATTGCCCGACGCATTGAAAACTATTTTTGTGTGGCGAGACCGCCGCGCCGGCTGAACATCACCGCCACAGCCAGCGCAATCAAACAGAACAGAACTATTGCAGAACGGTATTCAAAAGATATGTCGCCGATCGCAAATGGCGTCACCAAAATCGCCACAAGGTTCATCACCTTGATCATTGGATTCAGAGCAGGACCAGCTGTGTCTTTGAACGGGTCGCCGACAGTGTCGCCGATGACCGACGCTTTATGACATTCAGTCCCTTTACCGCCCAAATAACCATCTTCAATTTTTTTCTTCGCGTTGTCCCAGTTCGCGCCGGTATTCGCCATATAAACAGCCAACAACTGACCCGAAACAATAGACCCTGCCAAAAATCCGCCCAACCCCGTCACGCCCAACGAAAACACCACCAAAATCGGTGAACAAATGGAAAGTATCCCCGGCCCCAGCAACTCTTTCTGCGCCATGCTCGTCACAATGGCCACACACCTCGCATAGTCCGGCTTTTCCTCGCCCATCATAATCCCCGGATGCTCGCGGAACTGACGCCGGACTTCTTCCACCACGCCAAACGCCGCGCGCCCCACTGCTTTAATTGCAAAAGCCGAAAACAGCCACGGCACAGCCGCGCCAATTAAAAGTCCCACAAAAACTTTCGGCTGGTTCACCTGAATACCGATTTCCGTCAAATGCGCTTCATCCACAAACGAGCGGAACAGCGCAATCGCCGCCAGCACCGCAGTCGCAATCGCCAGCCCCTTGGTCAAAGCTTTAGTCGTATTCCCGATCGCGTCCATCCAGGCCAAAGTCCTTGCCGCCTCTTCTTCCTGCTGAATCCCGGACATTTCAAAAATACCGTGCGCATTGTCCGTGATCGGCCCGTACGTATCCATAGCCAAAATATATCCGGTCGTTGTCAAAAGTCCCAACCCTGCAAACGCAATCCCATACGCCTGCAGCGCAGGATCATTACGGAAAATCATATACGACGAAATAATCGTGCCGCTGATTGTCACCACAGCCCACACCGTGGACTCGCTCCCCTCGGCAATACCGGAAAGAATCGTCGTCGCAGGCCCGGTCTTGGTCGCAGTCGCAGTTTCAGTCACCGGCTTCTTGTCCGGATGCGTAAAATAGTTTGTCACCCACAAAGTCAAAAGCGCCAGCACCACTCCCATCGTCGTCGCCCAGAAAAACCGCCAGTCCGGTTCACCCGTGTTGGGGTCCTTGAGATACAGCACAGTCACCACCGCAAAACCCACCACGCTCGCCAACGAAGAAACCCAGTACCCGATATTAATAGGAAGCATCGGGTCTTTCATCTTGGACCCTTCCGGCACGCGCACACTCAAAATTCCCAAAATGGATGAAAACACGCCCACTGCTCTGAGCAAAAGCGGAAAGAATATCAACATCAACGCAAACTTCGAAGCATTCGCCCCGTACGTCGCATTGAACGCCGGGTCCATCAGCGCAGCCGCACCCAAAATAATCGCCGCCACCAGCGTCACTTCGTAAGATTCGAACACATCCGCAGCCATACCCGCACAGTCGCCCACATTGTCGCCTACATTGTCTGCAATCGTAGCCGCGTTCCGGGGATCATCTTCCGGTATCCCCACTTCCACCTTACCCACCAGATCGCCGCCCACGTCCGCGGCCTTTGTAAATATACCGCCGCCCACGCGCATGAACAGCGCAGCCAGCGACCCGCCAAACCCAAACCCGACCAGCACTTTTGTCGCATGTTCCTTAAATATAATAAAAATGATTGTTGCGCCCAGCAACCCGAACCCAACAGTGAACATCCCGGACACAGCACCCGCCCGGAACGCCATCTCCATCGCCGCCTTAAAACTTTTCAGAGCCGCGTTG
>CAYHWZ010000091.1:0-8251 GCA_964359975.1 uncultured Elusimicrobia bacterium
GACCAACTGCTGCCGTATCAGAAAGAAGACTTTAAGGGACTGTTCCGCGAGATGAGAGGGTTCCCGGTGACTATCCGTACGCTGGATCCGCCTCTGCACGAGTTCCTGCCAAAGACGCGGGAAGATGCTGAAGAACTTTCCAAAAAAATCGGGATTGCGGGCGATGTGATCTGGGCCAAGTCGCAGGATCTGCATGAGTTTAATCCCATGCTGGGTCACCGTGGGTGCCGGCTCGGGATTACGTATCCTGAAATCACGGAGATGCAGGTGCAGGCGATTATCGGCGCGGCATGCGCTCTGGCCAAGGAAGAGAAGATTCGTGTGGTGCCTGAAATCATGATTCCGCTCGTGGGTCACAAGAATGAGCTGAAACATCAGAAAGAGCTGGCAATCCGCACTGCGACGGAAACTATGAAATCGTACGGCGTGAAACTGAACTACATGATAGGCACGATGATCGAAGTGCCGAGGGCCGCGCTGGTGGCGGGCTCTATTGCGCAGGAAGCGGACTTTTTCTCGTTCGGCACGAACGACCTGACGCAGATGGGGTTTGGGTTCTCGCGCGATGATTCGGGCAAGTTCATCCCGGCGTATCTGGCTGAAAAGATATTGAAAGACGACCCGTTCCAAACGCTGGACCAGGAGGGGATAGGTCGCCTGGTTCAGATGGCCACGGCGGACGGACGCAAGGTGAAGAAGGACCTCAAAGTGGGGATTTGCGGGGAACATGGCGGCGATCCGGAGAGTGTGAAGTTTTGTCACCGCACGGGTCTGAACTATGTGTCCTGCTCACCGTACCGTATACCTGTGGCGCGTCTGGCTGCTGCTCAGGCGGCGCTGGAATCAAAGGGCAAGAGCGAGTATACTTCGAAGTAAGATTAGTTAAACACATAAAAGCCGCTGACTCTCTGGAAATGGTTCCGGGGCGTCAGCGGTTTTTTGTTGGGGCGGGGCAAGAAACGTGCGTTGAGTAACGGATGTTGTAGGGGGCACTATTTTCACCCCCACCTGACCTCCCCCCTCTAGGGGGAGGGATAGAGAATTTACTTTTCCAGTTTTAATCTTTTACGGCGGAGTTTTTCGGCTTTTTTGGCGGCTTTGTCGGTTTTCTTCAGTTTCTTTTCGAATATCTGCGCGAATTTTTTTCCGATACGGTCCGGCGCAACTACTTCGAACATGCCCTGCTTGAATTGTTCGTCTATCCAGAATTCGCCGGTTTTCAGAGAGATGCACTTGAGTTCAGCGGTTTCGGCTGTCAACAAATTCCCGAGTTCCAGTTCGTCGAGTTCCTTTTCTTTGGCTTTGCCGAAGACTAGATAATCGAGACCGCTCTCGTGGTAGAACTTGATGCGGTCCTCTTCTTTTCCCGATACTGTGTTGATTATGTCCCGGAAACTGGATGAAGAAAGTTTTATGGGTTCGATTTTCAACGTAATCGGCTGGGTGGACGCTGCGGTTCCTTCCTCCTGGGCGTACCGGATTTTTTCCATTTCAAACCGGGTGATGCGGCTGGTCAGGTACATTTCATAATTCCGAGTGTCCATCACCTGGATTTTCTTCGGGATATTTTCGATGAACCCTTCGGTCAGCTTTTTTGAGATGTCTCCGTTTTCGCAGGTGATAGGCATGACCCACATGGCGGGGAGTTCGGGCTTGGGTTTGGGTGTGGTCATCTTCTTTAACACACGGAACGCTCCGCATCCTGAAATCAGGGGCATGAATATGACTGCGATGAACAATGTCTTTAGAGAACAGGTTTTCATGATTCTATCTCCTTCAGGAATAATTCGAGCGCGCGGCGGAGGTTTTTTTCCGCGGCATGAGCGCTTCGGGACAAGCGGATAAGGTCCGGCCATTCCGCCGGGTTGGTGAAGACTGTTTTCCAAAATCCGAATCCTGCGCTTCCATCGGGAGAAAGCCGGAGCGCGGCCGACGGCAGGTTCTGGTCCAACGCATCGCTGACAGCGCGGAACGAACCGAAACTTATTTTGCGATTTTTGCAGAATTCGTAAACGGACTGACTTTCCATTTCACCGGCAATGGCTCCGGACTTTTGCGAGATGGCATGTTTATCCTTGGCTGACATGAGGGGACGGTTGGCGCACCAGAACACGCCCTTGTGAAATCCCGTGCCCAGCCGTGCGGATATGCGGTCCAATTTTTCCGCAATGCTGATGTCGCTCCTGCCGAAATCCACGGTAATGTCTCCGGGTTTGATTTCCGGTTTCAGTCCGCAGGCAAAGCCGGTTGAGATGAGAACGTTCACAGTGCCTCTGAAAACCTGGTCTGCCAGATATTCGCAGCTTTTGCGGGCATTTTCCGCGCCGATTCCGCTGAGGTGAACAGTGACACGCATATTGGGGCGCTGAACATCAAACGTTCTGTCGTCGAGGGCTTTCATCTTTTGGTCCCGGATAAATCCCTGATTTCCCATTTCGTGGCGCAGACAATGCCGACGTTCACGATACGGTCTGTTTCTCCGGCATAAGATTGCGGAAATGCGCGGTGATTTTTTCCGCGGCTTGTTCGCCGCTGTGGACGCAGTCCGGAATTCCGGTGCCGCGGTACCCGTTTCCGGCTAGGGCGATCGAGGGATATTTCAGCATTCTTTCTTCGATGGCAAACAATCTTTCAAGATGTCCGACCTGATAATGCGGCAATGAATAGGGAAAACGTCTGAGCAGTGTGAAGTCGGGTTCGGCTGAAATGCCGAGCGCGGCGCTGAGTTCGTTCTTGACTGTTGTGAGAATATCGCGGTTGTCCTGGTTCATGATGCGGCGGGCCTCTTTTCCGCCGATGAACGCTCTTAGCGCGGTTTTGCCTGCGGGCGCACGCCCTTCAAATTTGACGCTGCTGAAAGTGCATCCGGAAACGACTTTCCCTTCTGCCGACGGGACTACGTATCCGAAACCGTTCAGCGGGTGCGCGATTTTGCCGCGCGGGTAGACCAGATTGACGGTGATGCCGCAGGAGTAGGGGATAGCGCCGAGGTCAGTTGAAATGGATTTGTCCAGTCCGGCGAGGATTTGCGCTGTACGGTAGACGGGCATGGCGAGTATCAGTGCGTCGGCAACCATATTTGAACCGTCCACAGTATTGACAAGGATACCGCCGGAACTGTTCTTTGAGGCGGAGCACACTTGTTTCTGGACGCGCGTGTATTTGCCGGTGATTTTTTCCGACAACCGGTCTACAAGCGTTTTCATGCCTTGTTTGAATGAGACGAAGAGAGCGTATCTGGGACCGCGGATTTCGGTACCGGCGCGCTTTTTGCGCATGGCCCACATGCCCCGGATGACACTGCCGTGCTGTTTTTCCCATTCGGCAAAAACCGGAAAAGTGGTCCGCAGACTGAGTTCGTACGGGTCAGCGGAATGGATTCCTCCGGCCATGGGCTGAGCCATGCGTTCGAGCACTTCTTTACCGAGCCGGCGCTGAACGAACGAGCCCAGACTCTCGTCGGTGATTTCTTTGCGGGCCGGGATGAAGAGATCGCACATGGCTCGCATTTTGCCGTGCAATGAAAATATCCGCGAGGTCATCATGGGCCAGATTTTGCCGGGAGCCACGAGATAGAATCCTTCGGGCACGGGCAAGAGACGGCTTTTTATGGCGACAAAACTGGTGCGGAGACCGGGCGCAGTGCCGATCATTTCGCTTTCAAGACCGAGCCGTTTGCAGAGAGCCATGCCCCAGGGTTTTTCCGTGAACATGGCGTCGGGGCCGAGTTCGAGCAGGCATCCGTCCTGCTGTACAGTGGAGATGGCGCCGCCGTGGTCGGGTGACGGGTCCAGCAAAGTGATGTCCAGATCGAACTGATGTTCGCGGTCCAACTCTGTAAGACGGTGGACAGCGGACAGACCTGTGATGCCGGCGCCGGCAACGATGACGGAAAATCTGCGTGTCATTGGAGTTCGGCCAGCATGCGGATAAACTGGGGGTGTTCGCCGACGGTGGAGACACGTTTCCAGTTGAGACCTGCGGTTTCGGCGGTTTTGCGCGCCTGCATGTCGAGATCGAAAAGAACCTCCACATGGTCGCAGACAAAACCAACGGGAACTGCAAAAATGGAACGGATGCCGGAGGAAGCAAGTTCATTGATTTTGAGATTGATGTCGGGTTCGAGCCAGGGTTCGTCTGGGCGGCCGCTGCGGGACTGGTAGCATACGCTCCACTTTTCGCATCCTATTTTTTCGGTAACGGCCCGGACTGTTTCTAAAATCTGCGCCGAGTAACCGGACTGTTTGTCCATTTCCACGGGGATACTGTGCGCGGTGAATAATCCATGCCATCCGTTAAGATCTTCTCCGGACGGAAAACTTTCGCGCACGCGCTTGCAGATTGCCTCAATAAAAAGCGGATGAGTGTGCCAAGGTTCGCAATACTTGATTTGCATGCCGGATGCGCCTGTTTCCGCGACAGCTTCATCTGCGGACTGGACATATTTTTCCCAGCTGGCTTCGGAACGATGCGGCGCGAGAGGGACTCCGAGCGCGCGTTTCACATTATCATTCTTCATGGCAATGACTGCATCTTTTATATATGGCGGCCAGTTCTTCATGCCGACGTAGACTTTACGCGCATCGCCGTTGGCTTTCAGTTGAGCGGCAAGAGATTCGGCCTGGCGTGCAGTGATTTTATTCAAGGGCGATGCTCCGCCGATAGCGGCGTATTGCTCGACTACTTTTTCAATGCGTGCCGGAGGCACAGGCCGCCCGCGGAGCACATTTGCCAGAAACGGACGCACTTCATCAAAACTGTTCGGTCCGCCGAACGAGATGAGAAGCATCGCGTCAAAATCATTTTTCATTTGAATCCGCGTGCGGACACTTCTGTGCACACTCTTTTGTATACGCCCAAAATGCTGATGCGCTGGGTATCGATTTTGACGTCGTAGATGCCGCGCAGTTCGGGTCTGGTGCGGAGGAGTTCTTTGACCGCTCTTTTAAAACTCCCGTCGCCCTGTGCGCCGGAAATGTTGGTGCTGCGCGAACCGGAATAGGGCACTGCGGTGGGAACGGACAGACCATGCTGACAGCTCCGGCAGAACACTTCCCCCGCATCCACGGCGTCAGCAGGCAAATCGCGCGGAGTGAGTGTCAAAAATGACAGCGGTCCCTGCGAATTGAAAAACACCACAAAACCTCCGACGCTGATGAGTCCTAACTGCGCGTTGTAGGGTTCGCGGTCGGCAAAACACTTTGTGCCGCAGAGCAAGATTGCCGCGGCCGCTGCGCAGAACTTTTTGTTCAAGGACGCGCGACCTTTCCTGAGACGATGGTGCAGTAGCATGTGTAAAGCCCCAGATAACTGCGCAGGCGCGTGTCGGCGGTGACGTCGTATAAGATGGAACCCTGATCATCCTTCAGCGCGCTGCGTACAGCGGACGCGTAGCCGCCGTCTCCCCACGCCACCATGAACAGAACAGAACGGTTGCACGCTTCGCCTGTGACGAGTTTATCGGTTTTTTCACCTTTGATATCGCCGGGCGTGGCGGAACGGTACGAACGCGGTACGCGAACGTTGGTATAGATCATCCCGCAACCTGCGAGCATGACCGCCGCAGATAAAACTATAATACTTCTCAACTTGTGCACCATATTAAGACCTCCGTTGCATCTGTTTTTGCTGTAAATTCTATATTATTGCCGTTGGTAATGCGCACAGCGTCGCTGGTGTTCACAACTTCGTTGTTTCCCATGGCGAAACTGCCGGACACGGTGAACAGGTGGACATGTTTTGCGGACGGGACATTCACTTTTTCGCCTGGGTTCAAGCGTGCGCAGTATAGTTCCGCGTCCTTTTGATGAATCTGCAGCGGCGCGGCGCTGTTTTTGCCGGACGCCATCAGGATAAGACCGCCTTTTTCCAATTCGCGTGAAAGGTCGGCTTCGCCGTATTCGGGTTTCAGTTCCTCAGTATCAGGCAAGACCCACATCTGGACAAGATGCACGGCGGTGTCGGGGCTGGGGTTCATTTCCGAATGGCGCACTCCGCGTCCTGCGCTCATACGCTGGGCAATGCCGCGGCGGATGACGTGACGGCTTCCCATAGAATCGCGATGCTCGAGTTCCCCTTCCAGAATCCAGGTGACGATTTCCATATTCTTGTGCGCGTGCATACCGAAACCTGAAGACGGCTGGACAATGTCTTCGTTGGACACGAGCAGGAGACCGTGCCGCACATTGTCCGGGTCATAATGCTCGGCAAAACTGAAACTGTGCCATGATTCGAGCCAGTCAATTTTGGTGTAGAACCGTGTGTCCGCGCGGCGGATATCTATAGCGGGACTGCCGGATGATTTCATTTTGAGGAAAGTTCGTGGACCATATCAATGAGCGCTACAGCGTGGTCTTCCGAAGTTTGCGGGAGAATGCCGTGACCGAGATTAAAGATATGACCGGGCTTGCGTGCAACTTGATCCAGCAGATTCTTGGTTTCGGCGCGGATGGTTTTTATATCGGAAAGCAGGACTACGGGGTCAAGATTTCCCTGCACAGCTTTGCATCCGAGCCGGGTCCATTCATCCGCCAGATTGACGCGCCAATCCAAACCAATGACATTGCCGCCGGCCTCCTGCATCAGACCAAGCAGGGCCGATGTGCCGGTGCCGAAATGGATGGTAGGTGTACCAGGTTTGATGGACGCGAACAGTTTTTTCATGTGCGGCTGGACGAATCTGCGGTAATCTTCCTGCGAAAGACATCCCACCCAACTGTCAAATACCTGCACGGCCTGCACGCCTGCGTCTATCTGCGCGTTCAAATAGCGGGACAGACTTTCCGTGACTTTTTCCATCAGCATGTTCCATGCCTTTGAGTCGGTGTGCATGAGCGATTTGGTATGAAGATAGTGGTCGGAATGTCTGCCTTCTATTAAATAGGAGACAACTGTGAACGGCGCGCCGGCGAAACCAATGAGCGGCACGTCGGGCTTGAGCGCGGAACGGATCTTGCGCACAGCGTCGAAGACAAAAGAGAGAGACTCCAGGGGTTCCACAGCTTTGAGCGAATCAACATCTTCGGATGTGCGTACGGGACGGTGGATGCACGGACCGTCGCCGCGGGTGAACTCAAGCCCGGCGCCCATGGGTTCCAGTATCAGCAGAATATCCGAGAACAAAATCGCGGCATCGGCGTTCAAAGTTTCCTGTGCGGTCACAGTCACTTCACAGGCCAAATCGGAATTTTTGCAGAGTTCGAGAAAACTCACCTTTGACCGCACGTCGCGGTACGATTTCATGAAACGTCCTGCCTGGCGCATAAGCCATATCGGGGTAAAATCAGTTTTCTCGCCGCGGCATGCCTTGAGAAATGCGCTTTGCGCGCACAATTTGGAATCGTACGGTTTGACTGCGTAGGGTTTCACCGCGGTTTTTTCCAGGGACTGTTTCCACTTTTCCCTTTTAGCGGCAAGAAGGGCGGAACACTTTTCTGCGGTTTCCTTTACAAGAATACCCATTTTACCTTCGGAAGATTCAAAGTCGCAGGGCAGACTACAGGCGGTGAGATTTTCCGATGCAACAGGGCCGATGGAAGCCACCACCGTACGGGAAAGAGCTTCGCGCAGAGAAATTTCCATACCGTCTTCCGCCGCAATTTGAAGGACATGATACAGCTGAATCGCGTTGGTGATGAGCACGACCTCTGCTTTTCCCTCGACGATTTGCTGGATGGCATTCTGCATAGGAGCGACATCTTCCGGCAGAGTCCAGCGGTAGACCGGCACGCGCGAAATATGCGCGCCGCGTTTTTTAAGTTCGTTGATGAATTCGCGGTTAGGCAGACCGTACTCCTGCACGAAAACTTTTTTATCTTTCACCGGCGCAGAACGGTCCAGGGCCGCAATCACTTCGCGCCATGTGTTGGGAGCGTCAGCGATCAATGAAGGCGTCATGCCACGGTCTTTAAGCACTTTCACCGGTTTGGGCCCACGCGCCACGACTGTGCATTGTGCAAGCGCTTTTGCGAACGCGGCAAAGTCCAGAGTTTTTTCAATTACTTCAAACAAGTACCTCGCGCCCACACCGGTCATAAATATGACCGTATCCACTTTACCCTCAATGACTTTCCTGCCGAACTCGATGGCTTCGCGGTTCAGTTCAAACGGGATCTCGCGCATGGACGGAGCAACGACAGCGTCCCCTCCGTGACGGCGGATGAGACTTTCCATTTCAAACGCGCGGCGGCTTTCAAAGCTGACAACGCGGAGCCCGTTAAAGCCCGTCTGTTTGTCTGTATCGGGTAATGAC
>CAYHWZ010000092.1:0-8206 GCA_964359975.1 uncultured Elusimicrobia bacterium
TAGCACGACGCGCGTGGAGGGTCTGTGACAATGGCGGTCTTTGATGAACACGGGAACCCGAACAGCGGAATCGCGGGAGGGAAAGTGATGCTGGACAAAGGCGGGAGGGTCATGCGGTTTGTCGAGGGTGAAATGGAAAACGCCAAGTGGGTGAACAGCGGGATTTATGCGATGACATCCGGCTTTGTCAAAAATATACCGGACGGACGTTCGGATTTCGGGAAGGATGTTTTTCCGCGTGCGCTGGCAAAGGGTGAAAGTATCTACACATATAGAATGCATGGCTTTTGTTTCGGATTGGACACGCCGGAATCGTATCACCGGGCGCAGGAACTGGCAGGTCTGAAAGTATGATTGTGACGCGTACGCCGTTTCGCGTGACGCTGGGCGGGGGCGGGACTGACCTGCCTTCTTTTTATTCCAGGCATGGCGGTTTCATTTTGGCTATGGGTCTGGACAAGTACATGTACGTGTTCCTCAACCGGCCTATCGTCGAGAAAAAGATTATTCTGCATTACACGAAAAGCGAAATCGTCGAGCATGTCGGCGAACTGAAACACGAGCTCGCGCGAGAAGCGCTGAAACTGAACGGTGTCCGCACCGGCATTGAGATAAGTTCGCTGGCGGACATCCCGGCGTCTGCGGGGCTGGGTTCGTCGAGCTGTTATCTGGTGGGTCTATTGATGGCGCTGCACACGTTTCGCAAAGACTATGTTTCTCTGCAGAAACTGGCGGAAGAGGCGTGCCGGATTGAACTGGATATTCTAAAGAAGGGAATTGGGAAACAGGACCAGTATATGGCTGCTTTCGGCGGTCTGACGGCAATGGATATCAGCCGGGACGGCAAAGTGAAAGTGCGGCAATTGTCTCTCAGTTCGTGGGCTATTTCGGAGCTGGTGTCCAATTGTCACATCTATTTTCTGCACAAAAAGCGCGACGCTATGGAAATGCTCAAAGACAAGAACCAAGCCATGAAAAAGTCCGGCGCGGAGAAAAGGCGCGTGGAGGAAAGTCTGCTCCAAATCCGCGAGATTGGGCACCGTATTCTCAAAGCTATTGAAGCGGAAGATTTTGATGCGTTCGGGCGGCTGATGGACAGTCATTGGCAGAACAAGAAACAGCTTTCCAAACGGATTTCATACGGCGAAGTTGATTCGCTTTATGATTCGGTAAAGAGAGAATACGGGGTGACCGGAGGCAAGATCATTGGCGCGGGCGGCGGGGGATTCATCATGCTTTACTGCCCGAAAAAGCGGAAAGAGTTGACGGAATTCATGGCGCGTAAAGGGTACCCGCGTCTGCATTACAATCTGGAATTCCAAGGCACGCAGGTACTCACCAACACGCAAGTAGCGCACGCGCGCGATGAGGGCGGGAAATGAATGTTTCGCTGAAAGATAAACTGATTTTTATAACGGGCGGCAGTATGGGTATCGGATACGCGGTTGCGGAAGAATGTGTCCGGTCCGGAGCCAGAGTGGTGATTGCTTCGCGCACGTTGAAATCACTTAAAAAAGCCGCAGAAAAGCTCGGCGCGGAGTGCAGGGCGCTGGATGTCTCAGACCGCAAGGCCGTGGCGGAGTGCGCCAAATGGTTCCGCAAAAAATACGGTGCGCTCGACGGGCTGGTGAATTGCGCGGGGATTTTCGGGTCTATCGGCACGCTGGATTGTGTGGATCTGGACGAATTTGAGTACGCAATTAAGAGCAATTTTCTCGGCACTGTGTACACTTGTCACTATTTTGCACCCTTAATGAAAAAGCGCGGCGCTCGGATTGTGAACTATTCGGGTGGAGGCGCTACGTCGCCGTTTCCCAACTATTCCGCTTACGCGACCAGCAAAGCTGCGGTGGTGCGGTTGACGGAAAACCTGGCAGAAGAGTACAAGCCGCTGGACATTGCGGTCAACGCCGTGGCGCCGGGATTTGTGGTGACGCGGCTGCACAAGGAAACTTTCCGAGCCGGAAAAAAGGCCGGCAAGCAGTATCTGGATTTCATAAAAAAACAGGTGGCGCAGGGCGGTGTGCCGCCGGAACTGGCCGCAAAGCTGACCTCTTTCCTCCTCTCACACCACAGCGCGGGTATCAACGGTAAGCTGGTGAGCGCGAACTGGGACGAATGGCAAAAACCGGAATTTGTCGAGCGTCTGCGCTCTGAGAAAAACCTGGCCACGCTCCGCAGAATTGACGGAATTAATTTTCTGGCCAAGCAATGACTCAGCCCGCCGCCGTGCACGATTATCAGCTTAACGATATGAAGGTGCGTTCCGGAGACGCTTACGCTCTGGCTAAGTATGAGATTCTACTGGAGTGGCTGAAACCTTTTTCTAAAATGAGAATTTTGAATGCCGGCTGCGGGTCGGGCGAACTTTCGCGCATGCTGGCCGACGCAGGTCACGAAGTGGTCGGAATTGATTCCAGCGAGGAGCACATCAAACTGGCGCGCAGTCTTTCCGACGGGAGAGCGAACTGCTCATTCACCGCGTGCGCTTTGGAAAAATACAAATCCGAAAGGCTTTTTGACTCTGTAGTGGCAACGGATGTGCTTGAACATATTGCGGACGACGGCAAAGCAGTGAAATCCCTGGTATCGTTCCTGAAACCCGGAGGATGGCTGGTGGTCACTGTGCCTGCAGGTCAATGGATGTTCGGATTTCATGATGAGATGTTGGGACATTTCCGGCGGTATTCGTGCGGCGGATTGTCGAAATTGCTGAGGGAAAGCGTGGACCTTGTGAACGGACGGTACTTTGGCTTTTTTCTGGTGCCGGTATGTCTGTGGTACAGCAAGATTGTGCGAAGAGAATATCCTGTAAACCGCAGCCGGAGCGGGTCGTGGTTTTCGAGCATTTTATCCGTGTTGCTCAGCATTGAAAAGATGATCAAGCCGCCGACAGGAACAAGTCTGCTGATGATGGGGAGGTTGCGCGCATGATTTCCATCGTGGTGCCGGTTTTCAATGAATCGGAAAATGTAGGCGAACTGTATGCGCACATCAAAGTAGAAGTTTCCAAAATCAGCGAACCGTTTGAAATTATTTTTGTGGATGACGGTTCCAACGACGGGACTTATAGCAAACTCTGCAGTCTTGCCCCGCTCAAAATCATCCGCCTGCAGAAGAATTTTGGACAGACCGCGGCAATGGACGCAGGATTTCACGCGGCCAAAGGCGAAGTGGTTGTCACTCTTGACGGCGACCTGCAGAACGATCCGTCGGATATTGCCATGCTCGTGAAGAAACTGCGGGAAGGTTACGACGTGGTGTCCGGATGGCGCGCGGACCGGCATGACCCGTTTTCGCGCCGTGTTCTTTCGCGTATGGCGAACTGGCTGACGTTCAAAGTCACCGGCTTGTACCTGCACGACCATGCCTGCGCGCTCAAAGCTTACCGCACGGAACTGTTCAAAGATGTGCACCTGTACGGCGAGATGCACGTGTTTCTGCCGGCATACCTGCACGGACGCGGCGCGCGTGTGACCGAAGTGAAAGTTAAGCACCACGAACGCACGCACGGCGCATCCAAACACAATTTCATAAAAGCAGTAAAAGATATCTCAGACTTGTTGACGGTAAAGTTCCTGTCGCAGTACATGAGCAGACCTCTGGTATTGTTCGGCGGATGGGGACTGTTCTTTGGACTTGCGGGATTCGGCGCGGCGGCAGCGTCTATCGTGCTAAAAGTCATGTCTTTGCGCAATTTCGGACAAACACCGCTGCCGATACTCGCTGTGTTTCTGGTCATCATCGGGTTCATGCTTTTTATGATGGGATTTTTGGCGGAACTGATGATACGCATCTACTGCGAATCGCAAAATATACGGCCCTATATTGTGCGCGACACCGTTGACAAGAACTGACCTCTGTGGACGGTAAACTGGGCGTTGCGATCGTGGGGTGCGGGTTGATGGGCCGCAGACGCACGCAGGCGCTTAAAGTGTCGCCCCAAACCAAACTTGTCGCCGCAGTCGACGCTGATTTCAAAAAAGCTGAATCGTTTGCGCGTGAATTCCGCTGTGAACCGTCCGGCAACTGGCGCAAGACCATTTTGCGGCCTGACGTCAATATTGTCATTGTGTCCACACCCAACTATCTGCTCTCTCCCATCACCTGCGCAGCGCTTAAAGCCGGGAAACATGTCCTGATGGAAAAACCCATGGGCCGCAGTTTCAAGGAAGCGCAAATTATCTGCCGCGCCGCGCAGAATAGCCGGGGAAAACTTAAAGTTGGATTCAATCACCGTTATCTGCCGGCCGTGCAGAAAGCTCACGAACTCTTCACCAAAGGCGTTATCGGTAAATGTATCAATATCCGCGCGGAATACGGACACGGCGGCAGGCCCGGATACGAAAAAGAGTGGCGATGCGACCGGAAACTTTCCGGCGGGGGAGAATTGATGGACCAGGGCGTGCATCTGGTGGATTTAGTTCATTGGTTCGCGGGCCAGCCCAACCGCGTGGCCTCCAGTCTGCAGACAAGTTACTGGAAAATCGCGCCCTGCGAAGACAACGCGACCGCCTTGTTTGAGTACGCGCGCGGGTACTCGGCACGGCTTCATGCGAGCTGGACGCATTGGAAAAATGAGTTCCTTTTTGATATATTTGGAACGGATGGTTTTCTATCGGTGAACGGGTTGGGCGGGAGTTACGGGAAATCGTCTTTGACCGTGGGTCTGCGCAAAAACTCCGGCGGAGCGCCCGCGCTGCAAAAAATGTCCTTTGCCGGATGGGAAGAATCTCTGCGCAGGGAGTGGCTCGATTTTGTGTCCGGCATCACCCTCAGACGGAAATATATGGGCGCCGCACAGGAAGGCCTTTCGGCCATGCGCACTCTGGACGCTTTGTACCGTTCGGACAAACTTAAATCTTTTGTGAAATTACAAGGAGACTAATTGTGAAAAAAGCATTGATTACAGGCATCACGGGACAGGATGGTTCATATCTGGCGGAGTTTTTGATTTCAAAGGGATACGAGGTGCACGGAATTGTGCGCAGGGTCGCCATGGAAGACCCGGAACACCGTCTGTGGAGAATAAAACATATCCTCGACAAAGTGAAACTGCATGCGGCCTCGCTGGAAAGTTATCCGAGCATCTACAAACTGATGGCTCAGCTCAACCCGGACGAATGTTATCATCTGGCAGCGCAGAGTTTTGTAAGTTATTCTTTTGAAGATGAATTTTCCACGCTGAACACGAACATTAACGGCACGCATTATGTGCTCTCTGCCGTGCGGGACAACAGCCCGAAATGCCGGTTCTATTTTGCCGCATCGAGCGAAATGTTCGGCAAGGTGCGCGAAGTGCCTCAGACGGAAAAAACGCCTTTTCATCCGCGTTCCGCGTACGGAATTTCGAAAGAAGCCGGATTTGAACTTACACGCAATTACCGCGAAGCTTACAATATGCACGCGTCGAGCGGTATCCTCTACAATCACGAGTCCCCGCGCCGAGGTTTTGAGTTTGTCACACGCAAGATCACTTCGCATGTCGCGCGCATCAAACTGGGGTTGGACAAGGAACTGAAACTCGGTAACATCGAAGCCAAACGCGACTGGGGTCACGCGAAAGAATATGTGGAGGCCATGTGGCTCATGCTCCAGCAGGACACTCCCGACGATTATGTGATTTCCACGGGTGAGACTCATTCGGTGCGGGAATTTCTGGAAAAGGCATTCGGTCATGTCGGGCTCGACTACAAAGATTATGTGAAAACCGACGCCAACCTCATCCGTCCGGCGGAAGTGGACCTGCTCATCGGAGATTCAGCCAAAGCGCGCAAAACGCTCAACTGGAGCAACAAGATTTCGTTCGAAGGACTGGTCACTGAAATGGTGGACAAGGACCTGGAAGTGCTCAAAGCGGGGCATGGAAACTAATTGTTCTTTAAAGAACTAAGTCTGCCGGTCCAGCGGAAACTGGACCTGATAATCCTGCTCACACAGAAAGAATTTGCGCTCAAATATAAACGCACGGTTCTCGGGATTTTCTGGTCTTTGCTGAACCCGATACTGCTCGGACTTGTGTTCTGGGTGGCGTTCAAAGTGTTTATGCGGTTCCGCGTGGAGAACTATACATTCTTTCTGCTGACTGCGCTGTTTCCCTGGACTTGGTTCTCATCGTCTATCCTCATCTCGTCGCGGTCGCTGGTGGACAATATTCATCTGATTAAAAAAGTGATTTTTCCCCGGCATTATCTGGTGGCGTCGGTGGCGCTTTCGCAGTTGGTGCACCTCTTGTTTGCCATTCCGATACTGCTGTTTCTCTCGTACACATCGTTTGGGCGGATACCGTTCACCGGACTGTGCGCTGCGCCGCTGCTGATTGTTTCGCAGCTTACATTGACGCTGGGGATTTCGCTGATCGTGGCGATTGGCAACACGTATTTCCGCGACATCGAGTATCTTGTCGGAGTGCTGATGAACCTGGTCTTTTGGATGACGCCCATCACCTATCCGCTCGACGCTGTGCCGGAACCGTTCCGCGTGCTGGTGAAGCTGAATCCCATGGCCAGTCTGATGAATGCGTGGCGCGGTCTTTTTTTCGACAACAAAATCTATTGGCAGGATATCGGGCTTTCATATATCATGGCTGTTGTCATGCTCTTGGCAGGCATGATGATATTCAAAAAACTTGAAAAGCGGCTGGACGAAGTGCTCTAAGTGAACACAGTTATCGAAGCAAAAAATCTGTCGAAAAAGTTCCCGTCAGCGAAAAAGCCGCCGGCGTTCAAAGAGTGGCTGCTGAAACTGCCGGGCCGCGCAGCCGGAAACGCGTCCGGCTACTTTTATGCGCTGAAATCTATCAGCTTTACCGTTGACAAGGGTGAATGTGTCGGTATCATCGGCAAGAACGGCGCTGGAAAAAGTACTCTGCTCTCCGTCATGCTCGGCACCAGTTACCCGACGGAAGGGACGCTTGCTGTAGAGGGTAAACGCACTCCGCTGCTGGAACTGGGCGCAGGTTTTCATCCGGATCTGTCCGGAAAAGAAAATATTGTGCTGAACGGCGTACTGCTCGGTCTGACAAAGAAAGAAGTCGTTAACCGGCTCGACGATATCATAAAGTTCTCCGAAATTGAAGAGTTTATTGAAATGCCAGTACGGACCTATTCGAGCGGAATGTACCTGCGTCTGGCGTTTTCCATCGCCATCCATACTAATCCGGAAGTTCTTTTGATTGACGAAATCCTCGCGGTAGGCGACGAATCATTTCAAAAAAAGTCCGGCGATGCTTTGACCAAACTGATCAAAGGCGGCGTGACCACGGTGTTCGTTTCGCACAATCTCGACGCTGTGAGGAATATCTGCTCCCGCGCCATCTGGCTGGACCACGGCGAAATCCGCGCATCCGGCAAACCCGACGATGTTATACGGCAGTATATGGAATCGGCCAAACCTGCCGCATGAAATCCTGCCCAATCTGCCGTTCGGACAAAACCGGACAGCTCAAACCTGTGAACGGGTTTGACGTGTTCAAGTGCCGGAACTGTAAACTTATCTGGGTGCCCGGAGTGAGCAGTGAAACCATTTCCAATTTTTATTCGCGTGAATATTTCAGGAGCAAGGACGCGACGCTCGGATATCACGATTATCTTGAAGACGAAGAAATCATCCGCATCAATGCGCGGTACATCCTTTCGAATATGCCGGCGCCTAGAAACAGCGATTCGCGGATTCTGGACGTGGGATGCGCGTACGGGTTTCTCCTTGATGAGGCCCGGAAGCGCGGATGGTCGCCGCATGGAGTGGAACTTAACAAAGAAGCTGTTGAATACGCCGCAGGCCGTCTGAAATTGAACGCAATCAACACGACTCTTGAAAATGCGCCGTTTCCCGATGGATTTTTTGAAAATGCGGTTATTATAGGTTCTATCGAACATTTTGCAGACCCGTTCAGCGTCATTGACAGGGTGAACCGTCTGATGCAAAAGGGGGGACACCTTGCCATCACGACCATCAATACCCAGGGGCCGGTCCGTCTGTATGACATCAAGCCGCCGGAACATCTTTACTATTTTTCTGCGCACAATCTGGCGATGATGCTGGAATCGCACGGGTTCAAAGTTGTCAAGACCCTGCCGTATTGGTGCCACTATCATTTGAGCGAGGCGCTGTGCCGCGCGTACCGGCTGGTGTTCAGAATAGATATGCGGATTGAAAAATTTCTGGAGTCCATACCGTTTCTCAAAACGTGCATGAAAGTGCCGAC
>CAYHWZ010000093.1:0-8161 GCA_964359975.1 uncultured Elusimicrobia bacterium
CGTTGTCGCCGTGGAAATATTCGTAAAACAGAATATAATCTTTGAAATGCGGGTCGGTCTGAAACTTTTCCGTGCCGCCATAAACCGGTCTGTGTCCGTCGGCGTTCTGCAAAAAAATATGCATGAGACGGTGCGAAATTTCAGTGGCTGTGTCCCAAAGTGTAATGCTGTTGCCGGAACCGGTCGGACATTCCACTCTGTAATCGTCGCCGAAATAGTGGTGGAACTTCTGCAAGGACTCAATGAGCAGAAAATTGACCGGGAACCAGACCGGTCCGCGCCAGTTGGAATTTCCGCCGAACAGCGGGCTGGATGATTCGGCTGGTTCGTAGTCCACGCGGTACTGGCGGTTGTTGAGACGGATAGAATAGTTGTTTTTTGCGTGATGTTTGGAAAGTCCGCGGATGCCATGCGGGCTCAAAAATTCGGACTCGTCAAAAAGTCTGTCCAATATGCGTCGCATGCGGTTGGGGCGGACGATAGAAAGCAGTCGCCGATGTCCGATGCCGGGTTCCACCACATTGGCTATATTGTCCGCAAGGTCGGGCCGGTTTTGGACGAACCATTCCAGCCGTTTCTTGAATCCGGGCAGAGCGTCCATCACATCCGGTTCTAGTGTTTCTACGGCAAAAAGCGGTATCAGACCGACGATGGAACGGATCTTCATGTGCATGCGTCCGTCTTTGGGCATGTGGAGCATGTCATAAAAAAAGCCGTCTTCTTCGTTCCACAGACCTTCGTTTCCGAGATCGTTCATCGCTTCGGCGATATAGAGAAAATGTTCAAAAAATTTGCTGGCGATATCTTCGTACGCAGGATTTTCCCTGGCCAGTTCCACTGCGATAGCGAGCATGTTGAGACTGTACATGCCCATCCAGCTGGTGCCGTCGGACTGTTCGATGTGTCCGCCTTCGGGAATCGGCGCGCTGCGGTCGAACACTCCGATATTGTCGAGACCGAGGAATCCTCCTTCAAAAATATTGTTGCCTTCGCTGTCTTTACGGTTGACCCACCAGGTGAAATTCAGGAGCAATTTTTGGAAAACGCGTTCGAGGAACTGTCTGTCGGAGCGCCCGTACATTTTCTTTTCAATGCGGTAGATGCGGAGCGCGGCCCATGCCTGCACCGGCGGATTTACGTCGCTGAACGACCATTCGTACGCCGGTATTTGACCATTGGGGTGCATGTACCATTCGCGGGTAAGCAGTATAAGCTGTTTTTTCGCAAAGTCCGGGTCAATCATGGCAAACGGAATAAGATGGAACGCAAGGTCCCACGCGGCAAACCACGGGTACTCCCATTTGTCCGGCATGGAAAGAATATCGTCCACATAAAGATGCGCCCAGGCGCTGTTTCGCCCGTGCATCCGTTCACGCGCAGGCGGATGACCGTTGGTATCGCCTTTCAGCCAGTCCGACACCACATAGTGGTAAAACTGTTTGCTCCAGAGCATGCCGGCAAACGCCTGACGCTGGACACTGCGGAGTTCATCGCTTAACGGAAATGGCGTGATGCGTTTGTAAAAATCGTCCGCTTCAATTATGCGCCGGTTAAAAATCTCGTCAAACCCGGAGCCGAAGGGTGCCGGCAACTGCTGATTGTCGGCGAGCCGCAGACGGATGGTGCGGCTTTCACCGGGCGGTACGCGGAGACGATGCCAGGCGGCGCATTTTGTCCCGTTCGGTTCAGGCCGGACAGAATCAATTTTGCCTTGCACGACGCGGTCATTGGTGCCGTTTTTCAGACCTGTTTCGTTATCGGTAAAAAGCAGTTCGCAGTTTTCCTCACAATACAGACTTCGCTGACCCAGGGCGGCGTGCTGTGCATCCACCACTTTTTGTTTCAGCGACATTCGTCTCCGCAGTTGAGGTTTGGGCGCATTTTTTTGCCAGGACCATGTATTGCGGAACCAGAGCGTGGGCAGAAGATGGATTTCAGCTTCGTCCGGACCCCGGTTGAAAACTGTGAACCGCGCCAAAATATCGTCGGGCGTGTTCTTGGCATATTCCGCGAACACGTCAAAGTATCGGTCCTCGTCGAAAACACCGGTGTCTATCAGTTCATATTCCGGCTGGGTACGTGTCCGCTTACGGTTTTCAGTCACCAGCTTTTCGTACGGGAACGCGCTCTGCGGGTACTTGTAGAGCATTTTCATGTAGGAATGCGAAGGTGTGTTGTCGAGATAAAAATAATATTCTTTAACATCTTCGCCGTGGTTGCCCTGTGTGCCGGTGAGACCGAATAGCCGCTCTTTCAGCACGGCATCATTGCCGTTCCACATAGCCAACGCGAAGCAGAGCTGCTGATGATTGTCGGAAATGCCCGCGATGCCGTCTTCACCCCACCGGTACGCGCGCGAACCGGAATGTTGGTGGTCAAGGTAATCCCATGCCGCACCGTCGGGGCTGTAATCTTCCCGCACCGTGCCCCACTGACGTTCGGAAAGGTACGGACCCCACCGCCGCCAGTGCGCGCTGTGATTGCGGTCCTGTTCCAGCCGTTTTTCTTCTTCAGTGAGCGGAGGCATCAGGGAATGGGCGCAGTTTCGCAGAATATCTTGATGCAGTCTTTTCCGTCAGTAAGGAGGCGGAACAGTTCGGCAAAGTTTTCCAGACCGGCAACTTTATGCGTGAGCAGTTTTTTCAGCCAGCCCGGCCACTGCAGTTCGGCTTGTGAAAAATCCCGGACAGCGGATTCAAAATGACTGCGGTTGGCGTTGACAGTGCCGACCATTACTTTGTTTCCCAGCACAAATCCCAGATTGATCTGGTCCGCGGGAACTTCGATACTCCGGCCGCCGCCGGTCACGCTGGAGAGGACCAGCACTCCATTTTTGCCGAGCACGTTCATGGCTTCGAAAACAATCGGGGACGAACCAGTCGCCTCGAAAATAAGGTCGAACGGGCCGTGTTTTTTTGACGCATCGGTCAGCGATATTTCGCGGAGACTGTGATAGCAGACGCCGATTTCCTTAAGTAGAACGGAGTTGGGTGTGGGCGGCTGCGACCGCGCAAATGCACAGACGTGTAATCCCCGTATACGGAGCGCAAGACTTGCCAACAGACCAACAGTCCCGGCTCCGATAACAGCGGCACGTTTGGGGTTCCATACATGAAGCCGGCGCTGAATTTCGAATGCCTGCGTAATTCCCTTTTCCACCACGCTGGCCGGTTCAAGCAGCACGCCAGCTTCTTTCAGGCCGCGCGGCACTTTGACGATGAATTCCGGTTCATCCGCGTAATATTCCGTAAGAAAACCGTGCCGCAGATTGATGCCGCGTTCAAAATATGTGTCATCGAGCGTCATGTCGTATTCGCCGATTTTATCGTAGATGCTGCTGCCGGGCCTGCGCACAGTTGCCGTCACAAAATCGCCGAGCGCGAGTTCCGTGACATTTTTACCGACTGAGTCTACGACTCCGAAATTTTCGTGACCGAGCACAAGGAAATTATTCCCCGACGGTGCAGCGCCATACTCTGCGCGGTTTATTTCTCTGTCCGTGCCGCACATTCCCACGCGCAGAACTTTTACCAGCACGCCGCGCCCACCGGCAATATCGTTCAGTTTCGGCATCGGGATTTCCGCAAGGTGCGCGCTGTCGGGTTTGCCTGGAATAACAGCCACGGCTTTCATGGCAGATTCTCCTCCAGAGTTGTTTTGAAAAAAAAGTTACGCTTCAGATTCTTCGTATTGAGTTTTAAGACGTGAAATTACTGTAGGGTCGGCGAGCGTGGTAGTATCGCCGAGCGCTTTACCTTCGGCCACGTCGCGGAGGAGACGCCGCATAATTTTACCGGACCGCGTTTTGGGCAGTTCCGCAGTGAAAAAAATATCTTCCGGTCGGGCAATGGCGCCGATTTTCTGCACTACGTGCGCTTTCAGAGTGTCCGCAAGTTCAGAGCCGATTTTCTGGCCTTCTTTGACCGTAACAAACGCGGATATGGCCTGACCTTTCAAATCGTGCGACTTGCCGATGACGGCGGATTCCGCCACGGACGGATGGTCCACCAGCGCGCTCTCCACTTCCATTGTGCTGATACGGTGCCCGGAAACATTCATCACATCGTCAATGCGTCCGAGCAGCCAGAAAAATCCATCCTTGTCCTGCTGTGCGCCGTCGCCTGTGAGGTACCAGCCCGGGAACTTGTCCCAGTACTGTTTGCGGTACCGTTCAGGGTCGTTGAAAATCCCTCTCAGCATGGACGGCCACGGTTTGGTAAGCACAAGGTAACCACTTTTACCGACGGGCATTTCGCGTCCGGACTCGTCCACGACTTTGGCTTTTATGCCGGGAAAGGGAAGCGTAGCAGAACCAGGTTTCAGCGGTGTGATGCCCGGTAAAGGCGAAATCAGAATCGAACCTGTCTCAGTCTGCCACCACGTATCCACCACCGGACAGCGCGAACTGCCGATAACGCGGCGATACCAGATCCACGCTTCGGGATTGATGGGTTCACCCACGCTGCCGAGCAGACGGAGCGACGACAAATCATGTTTTGCAGGAAACTTTTCCCCCCATTTCATAAAAGTGCGGATAGCTGTCGGCGCAGTATAAAAAATCGTGACGCCATATTTCTCGATAATCTGCCAGAACCTGTCCTTGTCCGGATAATCCGGCGTGCCTTCATACATCACGACTGTGGCGCCGTTGGAGAGCGGACCATAAACGATATACGAATGTCCCGTTACCCATCCGATATCCGCCGTGCACCAGTAGATGTCGGTTTCTTTTAAATCAAAAATCCATTTTGTAGTCAGGTGCGTGCCGAGCAGGTATCCGGCGGTGGTGTGCACAATACCCTTGGGCTTGCCCGTAGTGCCGGAAGTGTAGAGGGTAAACAGCATATCCTCCGAGTCCACGGGTACTGCTGGACAATCCGCGGAAACCTCTTCCATCAACCGGTGCCACCAATGGTCGCGGCCGGAATGCATGGGCACGTGAGTCGGGTCCATGGCGCGGTTGACCACGATCACGGATTTTACCGACGGACAATTTTCCAGCGCTGCGTCCACATTGCGTTTTAGCGGGACCACTGAACCTCGCCGGTATCCGCCTCCGGCTGTAATCACAATTTTTGCTTCGGCGTCATTGATACGGTCGCTCAAAGCTTCCGCAGAAAATCCGCCGAACACCACACTGTGCACCGCCCCGATCCTCGCGCATGCCAGCATGGCCACAGCGCCTTCCGGCACCATGGGCATATAGATGATTACGCGGTCGCCCTTTTTCGCGCCGAGCTTTTTGAGCGCATTCGCAAACTGGCAGACTTCACGGAAAAGTTGACGGTAAGTCAGCGTGCGCGAATCGCCCGGTTCACCTTCCCAAATCAGCGCGGCCTTGTTCTGCACCGGCGTGCCCATAAACCGGTCAAGACAATTGTACGAAACATTGAGTTTACCGCCGACGAACCATTTGGCGTAAGGAGCTTTCCATTCCAGGACTTTTTTCCAGGGTTTGAACCAATGGAGCGACTTGGCAGCGTCGGACCAGAATTTCTGCGGATTTTTATCAGCTTGAGAATAGATGTTTTTCGAGGAAAGATTCGCCTGCGCTGCAAAACGTTTGTCCGGCTTTATCGAATGTGAGCTGCCTAGCACACTCATGGATTTATTTCGGGATGGATTTTGCCGCGGCGTTGACCAGTTTGCTCGGAAGTTTGCCGGCCGGACCCCGTGCAAGAGCGCGGATCATTTTCGGGTCCCAGTCCATACTAAGCACACCTTTCACCGGTTGTTTCATCAGACCACCGGCTTCCACTTCCACCTGCGTTTCCCACGCGACGCGCCCGTTCTGCACTTCTGTGAGCGAAAACTTGGCCTTGATAACAGTGCGGTTTTCCGCCGGATACTGCCGGAACTCCAGCAAAGTGCCGTGAAACACTGCCTCGGCCTTTACCCATTGACCCACTTGCTGAATATTGGCAGGCGAAATCTGATTGCCGTCATTGATGCCGAGCTGGCGGAGATTCTTGTTGATATCCTCCAGAGTCATGGAAAGTGTATATCCTTTCTTGCGCGCGGCCCGTTCGAGAAAGTAGCGCACCAGCACTGGTGCGGTGAGATCGTAGGTTTCGTTGGCAAGAGGGAGTACCGCGGCAATTTTGGGAATGTCGCCGCTGCGCGTCTTGCTTCTCCGTCGGAAAAATCCGCACGAACTCAAAGATGTGGCGACCAGCGCAAAAATCAGCAGCTGAGCAATCGATTGCGTCCAGCAGGACTCGAACCTGCGGCCTACTGGTTCGAAGCCAGTCGCTCTATCCAACTGAGCTATGGACGCGTTGTCAGTAAATTGTGAAGTATCTGTCCTCATGATACTGCCTGTGTACTAAACTGTGTACCGATTCTGAGCTTTCCTATGGCCAATTGCCGGTGGCCCTGAGATAAGTGGGCATATATTTCAGTAGTCTTAACACTTGAATGTCCAAGAAGATCTCGAACAGTAAGCAAATCAACTCCTTCCATTACGAGATGGCTTGCAAATGTATGTCTTAGATCGTGAATTCTACATCTCCGGAGTCCAGCCTTTTTACAATAGTTCTGTAACTTTCTTTCAATCCTACGAACAAGAGTTCCATTTACAGGTCCTTCATGAAAAATATATTTGCCGGTTCCATTTTCATGTTTTATTTTCACGAGAACACTGGCTAAATCAGGATATAGTGGAATTTCCCGCATCTCATAATCTTTGGGCACCCAGTTTCCATCGTCCTGGATACGAATTACTTTTCGTTCAAAGTCTACTTGAGACCATTTCAAGTGAAGGAATTCCCCCAATCTTAAGCCAGTACACATCATGGTGTAGAACATTCTCCACCAACGTGCAGGTGTGACGGATTGGAGAGCTCCAATTTCTTCATGGCTTAAAAAACGTGGAATTCTTTTCATTTCCTTGGCTTGCTTGACGCTTGCAAATTGTTTTAGATCCATTAATCCCCACTCGGTGGCTTTTCTGAAACATGCCTTAAGCTGGCAAAGATACATATTTACAGATGTGGGCGAAATTTCTCGGAGTCTCTGACTTTTCCAATCCTCAAGTTTTTGAACAGTTATATCTCCCGTAGTTCTCGGCTTGGCAAATTTAGAAAAAGATTCTAATGATGCTTCATCAATCTCAAACGTTTTAAGGCGCTTGTGAGATCTGCTGAAATCCAGATATTTCTGAACAAAATCGGTCCAAGAATAATTAAAGACTGGCAATGATAGGTGTTTTCTAGAAATCTGAGTCTCCAAATGTGCTTTGAACTCTGATGCTGTCCGTTTATCCCGACTGACCGATTTCCGGATGGCTTTGCCATCTAGTGTGTACTTCACATACCAAGTTTTGCCCCGTTTATATAGTCCGGCCATGGATATTTGTTGCGCTCCTATGAAAGCTTCTGAATGCCTGCGAGTTTTGGCTATTATACCACATTTTTTGGAAAATCTGCTACATCGAGTTTTTTGGAAATCGCGGTTTTCCGTCGAGCTTTGTTCCGGACTCAAAATACCCCTCAAGAAAGGTTTCGGCAATTTTCGTATAAGTGAATCATTCGCTATACCTGTCACATTAAAGACTTTCTGGGGAAGGGAAGGAGTCAGAAACTGGTTGCGATGATGCTGGGTGTTTCAAGATGCACTTTTTCCCGCTATGTCAACGGCAGGTTGCTGATGAAGCCGAGGAGACTTTATTTGCTTTCAAAGATTCTCTCGGTCGATCCCTTTGATTTGTATCCCCGGTACTGTGATGAATTCATGACGCCCAGTCAGCGTCAGCACGCGAGATGGCGCAATCAGATTTTTAAAGAGCTTTTGGTGAGAAGGTGGGATATTAAAGATTTCAGCGTGCATTGCAACATACAGCATTCTGCGGCATACAGTTTGGTCCACTGGAGCTATGTCCCCACGGAACCTATGATCCGAAGACTTGAAACTGCTTTTGGAAAATCCAGGGATGAGTTTTGGCTTGAGTGGCACTTGCATCAGTACGAGTACTACGATTTCAAAAATCGCAGGATGAACGGAGGTCAAAACAATGAATGATAGAGATGACATTATGACCGCACACGATGTGGCGGCGTGGCTGCAGGTTTCCTTGGTGACGGTGAGGCGATGGACATCAAGTTGTTATATTCCGCATGTGAAGGTTGGAAGAATAGTTCGATTCCAGAAAGGCGCGATTGAC
>CAYHWZ010000094.1:0-8153 GCA_964359975.1 uncultured Elusimicrobia bacterium
AAAACAGGCCAGCCAGCACGGTTTTTGGGAAAGGGCGGACGGCAGCTCGCAGAAGCTCATGTCCGACCTTGCCGCTCTCAAAGAGAACGTGTCCCGCTGGAGAAAACTTAAAGGCGCATGCGACGATATCGCCGTACATCTTGAACTCGCCGGTGAATCGGATTTCGAAGCGGAATCTGCTGAAATTGAATCCAGTCTCAAGAACTTGACCGCCGGCATCAATGCCTTAGATATCGAGTCCAAACTTTCCGGCATCAATGACAAATCCAATGCCATTGTTTCACTGCATTCCGGAGCCGGCGGCACAGAGGCCTGCGATTGGACCGACATGCTTTTCCGCATGTATCAGCGATGGGCCGACAAAAAAGGATTTGCCACTGAAATCACCGACATCCTTCCCGGCGAAGAAGCTGGGGTCAAAAGTGTCACCTTTTTTGTCAAGGGTCTGCATGCCTACGGGTTTATGAAATGCGAAATCGGCGTGCACCGGCTGGTACGCATATCGCCGTTCGATTCCAACAAGCGCCGCCACACGTCTTTCGCCTCGTGTGACGTTATCCCTGAAATTACCGACGATATCAAAATCGAGATAAATGAAGCTGACTTGCGCGTTGACACCTACCGCGCGTCCGGCGCCGGTGGCCAGCATGTGAACAAGACTGAGTCTGCCGTGCGCATCACGCATCTGCCCACCAACGTGGTCGTGGCATGCCAGATTGAGCGCAGTCAGCACAAGAACCGTCTCACAGCCATGCGGCTCCTCCGCGCCAGACTGTACGAACGCGAACAGGAAAAGCTCCGCGCGTCCATAGAAAAACATTATGATGATAAGGGCGACATCGCCTGGGGCAACCAGATCCGCTCTTATGTCTTCATGCCGTACCAGCTGGTCAAAGATACCCGCACCGGGCATGAGACCGGGAATGTGCCCGCTGTAATGGACGGTGAGCTTGACCCGTTTATTTATGCGTATCTTTCCCATAAAGAGAAAAAATGATATAATAATCTGATATGCCTGAGAAACTTACAACGGAATTGGCCCGCCGCATCTACAGTACCCTCGTGCGCTGCCGCCAGTTTGAAGAAAAAATAATCGAAGAGTATCCTAAAAAGGAAATGCGCTGCCCCACTCATCTGTCCATCGGACAGGAAGGCGTAGCCGCCGGAGTCTGTGCCGCCCTCTCGAAGGAAGATATGGTCTTTAGCACGCACCGCTGTCACAGTCACACCGTGGCCAAGGGCGCGGATTTCAAAAGTCTTATGGCCGAACTTTACGGCAAGAGCACCGGATGTTCGCGCGGTAAGGGCGGCTCCATGCACTTCATCCAGACCGAAGTGAACGTAATGGGTTCGTCCGCCATCGTCGGCGGCACCGTTCCCCTGGCAGTGGGCGCCGCACTTGCCGCCAAAATGCAGGGCAAGAAAACTGTGTCCGTAGCATTCTTCGGCGACGGAGCGGTGGAGCAGGGCACCTTTCACGAAAGTATGAATTTTGCTTCACTTATGAAATTGCCGGTTATTTTCGTCTGCGAAAACAACGATATGGCCACTTGCACACATCTTGACCGCCGTCAGCCGTATCCCGAACTTTATCTGCACGGAGAAGTTTACCGTATCCCGTCAGTTCGTGTTGACGGTACAAATGTGTTTGAAGTTTACGAAGCTGCAAAAGCCGCTGTCGAACGCGCGCGCAGGGGCGAAGGCGCATCGCTCATTGAAGGCGTCTGCTACCGTTGGAAAGAACATGTGGGGCCCAACACCGACTACCATCTCGGTCACCGCACCAAAGAAGAACTCGACGAATGGATGGCCAAATGCCCTGTCAAACTTTTTGAGGAAAAGCTGGTCAAAGACAATTTGGTTAAAGCTGAAGTCATGAAACAAATCACGGACGAAATCAAGAAAGAGCTGGACGAAGCGGTTCAGTATGCCAAAGACAGTCCGCTCCCGACCGCTGAAGAACTTTATCAGGATATATAATGAGAGAAATTAAATACAGCCAGGCAATTGCCGAAGCGCATATCCAGTCCATGGAACGGGACCCGAACGTATTTTTGATGGGTGTGGGAATCGGCGACCCGACTGGCATTTTCGGCACCACGCTCGAACCGCGCAAAAGGTTTGGCGATAAACGCGTATTCGATACCCCTATGTCGGAAAATACCGTTACAGGTATCGGCGTAGGAGCCGCGATATGCGGTATGCGTCCTGTGCTCATTCACGCGCGCAATGATTTTCTGCTTTTAACTATGGACCAGATTGTGAATCATGCCGCCAAGTGGCGTTACATGGCCGGCGGAAAACTGACCGTTCCTTTTCTGATTCGCGCCATTATCGGGCGCGGGTGGGGACAGGCGGCTCAGCATTCGCAGAGTCTTCAGGCCATGTTCATGCACGTTCCCGGTCTTCAGTTGGCCATGCCGTCCGCGCCGGCTGATGTCAAAGGTCTGATATTGCAGAGCATGGTTTCCGAGCAGCCGACCATCATTATTGAGCACCGCTGGCTGCACGAAAAGACCGGCCCGGTGCCGGAAGAATATTACACTATTCCCTACGGGAAGGGTCAGTTGGTCCGCAAAGGGAAAGATGTTACCTTGGTCGCTATTTCGCACATGGTGCTCGAATCCAAAACTGCAGTGGAAACATGCGCCAAAGACGGTGTGGATGTCGAACTCATTGACCCGCGTTCTCTCCGTCCTCTCGACGAAGAAATGATTTTAAGTTCCGTGCGGAAGACGGGGCGCCTGGTGATTGCCGACACCGGCTGGAAAATGTGCGGCGCCAGCGCTGAGATAGCCGCGCTTGCTGTGGAAAAATGTTTTGAATATCTGAAGGCGCCGGTAGTTCGCATTGCCCTTCCGGACACTCCCACGCCGTGCAGTTACGCGCTTGAGGAGCGGTACTATCCCAACGCAGCCCAGATTGCCGCGGCTGTTACGAATCTTGTCCGCGGAGGCAAAGAACAGAAGGTTGAAGAACCAGTGCTCATCAAACCTAAAAAAGAGTTCACCGGACCTTTCTAGCCCTTGCTGTAAATGAGTTCCATTACCCTGATCATTCCGGCCCTCAACGAGGGGGCCAACTTGGCTGAAACTGTTCATGAAGTCCTGCCGTCAACGGAAAAATGGTTTAAGGACTATGAAATTCTGCTGTTCGATGACGGCAGCACGGACACGACCGGCGATGTCGCCGACCGTCTGGCCAAAGAAAATAACCGCATAAAAGTCACTCATAACCCGTCCCCTTTTGGACTCGGATACAACTACAAAAAAGGCGTAAAAATGGCGCAGAAGGATTACGTGCTTCTGGTTCCCGGCGACAACGATATCCTCAAAGAATCGTTCGAGAAACTTTTTGAAAAGGCCGGACAGTCGGACATCCTTCTCTGTTATACAGACAATCTCCATATCCGTCCTCTGGGGAGAAAAATCCTCTCGCGTTCGTTCACGCATATGATGAATTTTCTGTTCGGCCTGCATCTGCGCTATTTTAACGGTATCGTGCTTCATCGCCGGGAACTCATCCAGTCTATTGTGATCAAAACCGACAGTTTCGCCTACCAGGCCGAGGCGCTTATAAAGCTTATCCGCAAAGGTCACAGTTATCTGCAGGTTCCGCAATATATCCGCGAGCGACGTTACGGGCGGTCCAAAGCGCTCTATCCCAAAAACATCTGGCGCGTGCTCAAGGCCGTTGCCGGTCTCTGGTACGAAGTTTTTTTGAGCGGGAATGCCGCAAAGGGCTGAATGTTGACAAAAAAGTCAGATATTGGTATACTTAAAGAAAGCATTTTGCGTCGCAAAAAAGGGGTAATTGATTGTGAAAATTGAAGATAAGACCGGGATTAATTCCTTGAGAGTGATGTTCATCGAAATGATCGTGGAGTTCATTGACCCCATGCAGATTGAGCTTTTGTCTGCCTTGGCCCGGGAACGCGCAGGATGCACCACCTTTTTTTCAGTTGAACAGGAACACGATGTCAAAGCCGATTTAAAACGTATTCAGCCGCACGTTGTTGCCCTGAGCGCTAAGACCGGCGGATACCCCATTACTCTGAAGTACGCCCGCTGGGTCAAACAGAACAATCCCAACACTATCGTAGTCGTGGGCGGACCGCACTGCACTTTTGACCAGAGTCTTATCGAGTACGATGAAGTGGATGTGGTGGTTGCAGGCGAAGCAGATGATGCCTGGGTTGAAATTCTGCAGCGTATCCAGTCCAATAGAAGTTACGACGAAGTTCCCAATGTTTTTACCAAGAGCAACTGGGCCAGCAGGTTCAAGAATGCCACTCAGATGGAACGGACCCGCCATCTTTCCAACCGTATCACTGACCTGGACAGACTGCCGTTCCTTGACCGCGAAATCGTCTATACGCGCGTGCCGCACATTGCAAAGTTTCCCATGCGTTCGTTCATGACGTCGCGCGGATGCCCGTACCAGTGCACTTACTGTTTTGAACCGAAATTCAACGAGATTTACCGCGGCAAAGGGCTTCCCTATCAGCGCTACAGTCCGGAACGCGTGGTGGATGAACTGCGCTACACGATTGAGCGGTACCCTACTCAGTTCATTAAGTTTTATGACGATATTTTCTGGATTCACAACACGCTTGCCGAGGAACCCTGGCTCGAAGAATTTGCAAAACTTTATAAGAAGCATATCCGTCTTCCGTTTTTCTTGCTTACGCGATGCAATATTTTGACCGAAGACCACCTGAAACTGCTCAAACCCGCAGGTCTTCATTCCATGACTATGTCCATCGAAGCGGGCAACGATTATGTGCGCAACGAAGTCATCAAACGGCACATGTCGAGAGCGGATATCATCCGTGCGTTCCATCTCTGCCACAAATACGATGTCAAAACTTTTGCAAACACCATTCTTGCCATACCGGTTCGTCCGGAAATATTGCAGAAGCTGGGCAAAACTCCCATTGACCTGGACGTTGAATCCGTGCGCATCAATGTCGAAGCAAAAGTGACTTTTGGTGAGTTCACCATCATCTATCCGTATGCCGGCTGTCATTTCAGCGAATACGTGGTGGAAAATAAATGGTTCGATAAAAATGATTTTGAAAAATTGCACCATTCGTATCAAAGCTGGAGTCCGCTCAACTGTTTCAGTGCGGACGAAAAAGCCATTCAGCTCAATCTTTCAAGTCTCGGTACTGTCTGTCTGGCTGTGCCTTGGATAACGGAATTTGCCATCAAGTATCTGAGTAGAATCAAATGGCAGTGGGTTCAGCAGTATATTTACCATCCGCTCTATTTCATTGCAAAAGGGTATCTGATGATGTTCAAGATTTATCCGATGAATATGGGTATTATGAACTTCTGGCACATGGCTCTGCGCGCCTGGAAAAATGAAGTCAATAAACGTTCTCCGGGCAAAAAACTTTATGAAGAGCCGGTGTCATTCCCAGCCCCAATAGCTGCCGTTAAGAAAGAACCGCCTGTTGAAAAGGTCGGTTCCGCGTCATGATCGTTTCGTTAAACCGCTGACGATTCCCGTCGGAACTTTAATTATCCAGTGGAATTGAAAGAACATGTGATGTACGGGGGCGCAGTTACTGGTGCGCTTTATCCGGTGTATGGTATGAGTTCAGTTTTTTTTCTGCTGGGTTCCATTTTCATTGACATTGACCACTATATTGATTTCCTCTATTACGGACGGTTCCGGGACTGGAGCGTCAAAAATATGTTCAAGTTTCACGGGCTCGTGGCCAAACGGAAGGATTATCCGCATATCTACGCTCTGGAAGCTTTTCATACCGCTGAATTTCTGCTGACTTTGCTGGCTTTGGGCATTTACTTTCATTCGGCTGAACTGGTGCTCTTGTTTGCCGGCATGGTCTTTCATCTTGCGCTGGATGTCTACCGTCTCAACCAGTGGGGAAAAGTGCATGTCCGCGCTTTTTCATTCGTGGAGTACTGGTACCTGCGGAGAAAAATGCGCGCCACTACCGGCGACCCGGAGATTTTTTTTGATGACGTGTACGCAGAGATTTCACGCAAGAAATCCTGACTTCCTGCCTGCCATAAATAAGGAAAATATTTTGAATTCTGTGCCGGGATTTGCTAAAATAAACGGTTTATGAAGAGTCTGGTCACCGGCGGTGCAGGTTTTATCGGCAGTCATCTCACGGACCGTCTTTTGTCCATGGGGCATGAAGTTATTGTAGTGGACAATTTTTCTAACGGCAGACCGCAGAATCTGGCCCATCATTCCGGCAACAAAAAACTGACTGTTCATAAAGCCGACATTGCGGATTTTAACCTGATTGAACCATTTTTCAAGGGCGTGGACTGGGTTTTTCATGTGGCGGCTCTGGCAGATATTGTGCCTTCGATTGAGAATCCCATGGACTATCATCGCTCGAATGTGGACGGTACCGCGTCCGTGCTGGAAGCCAGCCGCAGGAACAATGTGAAGAGGTTGGTATATTCCGCGTCGTCTTCGTGTTACGGAATCCCGGACTCCTATCCTACACCTGAAACATCTCCCATCCGTCCGCAGTATCCTTATGCTTTGACTAAAAATCTGGGCGAACAGATGGTGATGCATTGGGGGCAGGTTTACAAGCTGCCGGTGGTCTCTTTGCGGTATTTCAATGTTTACGGGCCGCGTTCCAGAACGTCGGGAACTTATGGTGCCGTGTTCGGTGTTTTTTTGGCGCAGAAACTGAAAAACAGGCCGTTCACCGTGGTGGGCGACGGGTCTCAGACACGCGATTTTACCTTTGTCTCTGACGTCGTGGAAGCTTGCGTGGCTGCCGCGCAGTCTGATTTCAGGAACGAGATTTTTAATGTCGGGTCCGGCAGGCCGGTGAGCGTGAACCGTCTGGTGGAACTGCTCGGCGGTGAAGTGGTGTATGTGCCGAAACGTCCGGGCGAACCGGACTGCACTCATGCCGATGTGTCTAAAATCCGCAAAGCGCTGAACTGGAACGCAAAAGTTTCTATTGAAGAAGGTGTGAAAATACTGTTGGAAAATATTGACTACTGGAGGGAAGCGCCGGTCTGGACTCAGGATTCTATCAAGGAAGCAACACGAACCTGGTTCCAGTACCTGTCACCGGAAAAATCCGCAGGCGCGCGATAAAATGGAAACAGGAAAATCATCGTCTAAAAATTGGTTCAAGGTCCGGACTCCGCAGGAGAAGATTCTGTCTCTGTCTGAACTGGAAAAAGCAGTCCATGCCGCAAAAAAGGCCGGCAAGACTGTGGTCCAGTGTCATGGCGTTTTTGACCTTCTTCATCCGGGTCATATTCTTCATTTTCAGGCGGCCAGGAAAGAAGGGGACGTTCTGGTGGTCACTCTCACCCGCGATGAGCATGTGGGTAAAGGGCCGGGAAGGCCCGTGTTCAATCAGCGGCTCCGTGCGGAATCGATTGCCTCTCTTGAATGTGTGGATTTTGTGGCTGTGAATGAATGGCCCACCGCGATTGAGACTATCAAGAAAGTGAAACCGAATATTTATGTGAAAGGCGCGGATTATGAGAACGCGTCGGAAGATTTGACCGGCAAAATCGTGGACGAGGAAAAAGCCGTGCATTCCGTCGGCGGCAGGATTCACTTTACGCATGAGATGACGTTCAGTTCCACCGAGATACTGAACCGTCATTACACGGTCTACCCGGACCAGGCGCAGATGTTTCTGGAATCGTTCCGCAAGAAGTATCAGCCGGACGATGTGATCAATGTTTTGAAAGGTCTGGACGGTCAGCGCGCGCTGGTGATAGGCGACACTATTATCGACGAGTATCATTACTGTCATCCGATGGGCAAGTCGCCCAAGGAAAGTATTGTGGCTTCCAAATATCTGAGGGAAGAAGCGTTTCCCGGCGGTATTCTGGCTTGCGCGAACCATTTGGCCGGGTTTTGCAGCGATGTAAGTCTCCTGACATGTCTGGGAAAGAAAGATTCCAGGGAAGATTTTGTGCTCGAACATTTGAAGCCGCACATTGATTCCACTTTTTTCTACCGCGAGGACGCGCCGACTATTGTGAAACGTCGCTTTGTGTGGGACCCGTTTCTGGTCAAGATGTTCGAGGTCAGTTTTCTCGACGACAGGCCTCTGCCTGAACCTCTGGAGAAAAGAATCCTCGGCTTTTTGAATAAGGTCATCAGCCGCTATGATCTGGTGCTGG
>CAYHWZ010000095.1:0-8115 GCA_964359975.1 uncultured Elusimicrobia bacterium
TTCTAAGCAGCTTGCCGACGGCGGGTGGAACATCTACCGCAACGGCCCTTCGGATATTTCCGCCACTGTGAAGGGCTATTGGGCGCTTAAAATCGCCGGTCATTCCCCGGATGAACCTGCTCTTGCCCGCGCGCGCAAACGGATTTTTGAACTCGGTGGCATTCACAAAGTCAACTCGTATTCAAAATTCTATATGGCGCTTTTCGGATTGTATAGCTGGCAGGGCGTGCCGGCCATCCCGACGGAACTCATGCTCTTTCCCAAATGGTTCTACTTTAATATTTTCGAAATGTCTTCCTGGACGCGCGGTATCGTAATCCCGCTGGCTATTGTCTGGTCCAAACGCCCGCGCAAGACTCTGCCGGAATATGCGTACCTCGACGAACTGTTTGAACCCGGCAAACCGCAGTGGGTGCCTGTAGGTTCGCCAGGTCCGTCGGATGAAGGGTTTTTCTCCTGGCGCAAATTTTTTCTCATCTGGGACAGTTTTTTCAAGACAATGGAAGGACACGGACCGCATTTCCTGCGGACCTGGTCCCTGCGTCTGGCTAAGGAATGGATGATAGAACATTTTGAAGATTCCGACGGTCTGGCCGCGATTTTTCCGCCCATTGTCAATGCCATCATGGCGCTCGAAGCGCTTGGATACAGCGAAGAGCACCCGTACGTGCAGGGTCAGCTGAAAGCGCTTGAAGCATACGAAATCGAGCATCCTGAAAATGATTCGCTTGAAATGCAGCCCTGTCAGTCGCCCATCTGGGATACTGCTATTTCTGTCATAGCATTGGCGGAATCAGGTTTTGACGCGGGGCATCCGGACCTTGTGCAGGCAACCAAATGGCTGATCAAAAAAGAAGTGCGCAGGACCGGCGACTGGAAAGTGAAGAATCCCACCACGCAGGCCGGCGGGTGGGCCTTTGAATTTGAAAATGATTTTTATCCTGATATCGACGATACCGCGATGGTGCTGCTTGCCCTGCGGCTCGTGCACATTTCCGACCACGAACTTCTGCAGGAACGGGAAAAGGCTTATTTGCGCGGATTGAACTGGATGCTCTCCATGCAGAGTTCCGACGGCGGTTGGGCTTCATTTGACCGCAACAACACCAAATTCATTTTTGAAAAAATCCCGTTCGCCGACCACAACGCCATGATTGACCCGCCCAGCGCGGACATCACAGCCCGCGTGCTGGAATCGTTGGGTATGGTCGGATACGGTAAATCGTATTCATGCGTGAAAATGGCGCTGGACTATCTGAAGAACGAACAGGAACCCGACGGTTCCTGGTACGGACGGTGGGGAGTCAACTATATTTACGGCACGTGGCAGGTGCTCAGAGGACTGGCCGCAATCGGCGAGGATATGCATTCCGACTATGTTCAGCGCGCTTTGCACTGGCTGAAATCCGTGCAGAATACCGACGGCGGATGGGGCGAACGGTGCGACACTTACGATGACCCTTCGCGCAAGGGAAAGGGACCGTCCACACCGTCTCAGACTGCGTGGGGACTGATGGGATTGCTTGCCTGCGGTCTCGTGCACGATCCGGCAGTGGAAAAGTCCGTGCGGTACCTTATCAACACGCAGAATCCCGACGGTACATGGCCGGAAACAGAGTTCACCGGTACCGGATTTCCCAAAGTTTTTTATCTGGAGTACACGCTTTACCGCGACTATTTCCCGCTGCTCGCTCTGGGCGCGTATAGAAGCAAAATAGCGGTCATGCGCGAAACAATTCGTTCCCGTGAAAAGGGAGGCATACACTAATGGGCGTACCTTTAAGAATGAAAGTGAAAGTAGGCGGTTATCTGATTAAACAGAAGCTGCTCGGCAAGGCCAAGTTTCCGCTGGTGGTGATGTTGGAACCGCTGTTCGCGTGCAATCTGGAATGCGCCGGATGCGGCAAAATCCAGTACCCTGCGGAAATCCTCCGTAAACGTTTATCACCGGAAGAATGCTGGGAATCCGTGGAGGAATCCGGAGCGCCTGTGGTGACAGTGGCAGGAGGCGAACCTCTCGCGCATGCCGAAATTGACAAGATTGTGAACGGTCTGATTGAACGTAAAAAATTCGTGTATCTCTGCACCAACGCAATTCTTCTGGAACAGAATATGCACAAGTTCAAGCCGTCGCCGTACCTCATATTCAGCGTGCATCTCGACGGTGTGGAAAAGACGCACGACCGTATGGTCTGCCGCGAGGGCGTATTCAAAACCGCTGTCAGCGCCATTAAGCTGGCCAAGTCAAAAGGGTTCTGCGTGATGACGAACACGACGATTTTCCAGGGCGAAGATGTGAACGAGTTCCGCCAGTTCTTCGAATTCTGCAAAGGAATCGGAGTGGACGGGATGATGATATCGCCCGGATACGCGTACGAAAAGGCGCCTCAGCAGGACATTTTCCTGCAGAGAGAGCAGACCAAGTCATGGTTCCGCGAAGCATTGAGCGGATGGCGCGAGAAAAAGTGGCCGTTCAATCACAGCGCATTTTACCTTGATTTTCTCGAGGGTAGAAAGGACTACGACTGCACTGCCTGGGGCATTCCGTTAAGGAACGTGTTCGGCTGGCAAAAGCCATGTTACCTGATGGCAGAGGAAGGTTACGCCAAATCGTACCGCGAACTGGTGGAAACTACGCAGTGGTCCAAGTTCGGTCACAAGTCAGGCAACCCGAAGTGCGCGAACTGCATGGTTCATTCCGGTTACGAACCGAGCGCTGTGGACGACACTTTTGCGCATCCGTGGGACGCGCTCAAATCCGCGTTGGGATGGGGGGAATATTCTTCCCGCAACAAAAGCGGCGGCAGCGGAACGGGTTCAACTATCCCCATTCGCCCAGCTCAGCCCAAGAATGTTGTGATGGAAGTGTGATGTTCGTCGCTAGTTACTGATTTTCTTGGCACGCGCAGCTTCTCTTAAAAACCTGTTCAGGTCGCCGGTCAGACGGTACATCTCCAGCATCTTGTCGTGAGATTCCTTGTCTGACGTGATGTCGTAAACGTAAATCGAATAACCAATCACAGCCGTCGGTTCCCGCGTTTTCAGCCAGCCGAACAAGTCGTGCATCCCGAAATATGTGCCCTGCAGATTGGTCACGCTTACCGCCAGATACTCTTTGGCCGAATCAATGGAATTCGTTTGCATGGATTTCGGGTAAGACCAGACTGTGGGTAGCGGTTGATACTTTAAATCATAATATTCCGGTACCGCAGTGCCGAAATAGGAAAGCGTCAGTTCCGGGTTCCCGGACTTCTTCAAAAATTTGGCCAGATTGTTGAGGTCTTGACCCCAGTCAATGTTCGAGTCCGAAAGATATTCTATGCCTTTCATCGGACCTCCGCACAGACGGTTGAAAAATGACAGGTAGTGCGGACTGACTGAGAGAACTTCAAGCACGAGAACCGATGCCCATATTGCCGCCCATCTTTTCCGCTGGCTTGTGTTCAGCCAGTCAAGCGCGCCGATGCGGCCTGCCAGCAGATAAGTCACCGGGTAACAGATAAGTATATGACGAAGGCCGATATTGATTTTTGATGTGACAGCTGTGGCCATTACAAAGAGCGCCGGGATCAAAACCACAATTTCCGCGCGTGAAACCGGCGGCAGGTACTTCACAAAAAGAAAAATGGCCAGCAGTAAGAGCGCCAGCACTGCCGTGGGAGTTTTTACCAGAAATGCAACCGGGAAATAGTACCACCACCCGCCGCCGGAATAACTGCCCATTAAAAACGACCCATGACCGCGCTTATTATGATGCGCGCCAAACGCAATTCCCTTCACAAACGAATCCGGCAAAGGCGTGATGCGGTAAAGAGTCTGAAAAGTCTTCCCAACGCCAAGTTCCTGCCAATCCGATTCCTGCAGAGTGTGCGGCGTGAAAACCCTGTCGAATCTGTACCCTGCGCAGACCACAAACCACGCTCCAGCCAGCACAATCGCTATTGAAACCATCGCTTCTTTCCGGAACTTGCCGAAAATAAGGTACAGCACTGCAAAGAACGGGACCAGGAACACATTCGTAAACTTGGACAATAGCGCCAACCCCATCCAAACCCCGGCCCATACATCAGTTCCCTTGCCGTGCGGTTCCAGCATACGGACAAAATAATAAATGAACCCGAACGCAAACGCCAGACCTCCGATATCCGTGGTCACGAGTGAACTGTGCGCAATCAAGTTCGGGCAAAAGGCAAAGAGGAGCAGGGACAATATTGCACCCTTTTCGCCATAAAGTTTCCGTGCCAGAATGTAGACCCAGAAACCCAGCAGACAACCCAGCAGAATATTCACACACCGCGAAGTGACGAGAATCGTCTCAGCTTTGAACTTGTTCGTATACAAAAAATGCGTGGCGAAAAAATAAAGACCACTGCCGGGCAGTTCCGACAGCGGAGTCTCCGCCGACACGCGCGGCGGTTCAAGCTCAGCTGGCAAATTCGGACCCATCACTAATAAAGGAAGAGCAAACAGGTACCGCGCCAGAGGGGGATGTCCGATATCATAGTCCTGATGCTCTGTTTTGAGCAAAAGATAACTCGTGGTAAGATGCCCGGGCTCATCGTAAGTGGCGGACTTGTCCAGTGCGTGCCAAAACGACTGCGCCGCAAACACCAGGATGAGAATATGCGGCACAAACCGCATCCAGCGGCTTTCCACAGGTTCAGCGGCCTTCTTTAACTTCTTCATGGGATGCAGTTTAGATTAGCAAATGCCGACCCCTATTTCAAACACAAGCTGTTTTTTGCCGGGCACCCGTTACTTGTCACTTGTCACTGCTTTTTAACCGATAATGGAAGAATATGGAAAAATATTAACCGGCCATTGACAAAAAATGATAAATCCTGTATACTAATGGCAGAATATGGAAAAACAAGTGCATTCATGAAAACGCGCAGAAAGACACCACGCGCGCGCACATCTTCCGCCGGACGCGAAGTGATGGACATCCGTTCCCTTTCGGCCTATCTGGGAATGGGGAAATCAAAAATCTACGCCTTAATTCGGATGAAAAAAATCCCTGCCAGCAGGATTGGACGTCAATACCGATTTTCAAAGGAAGTCATAGACCAATGGCTGAAAGAGAAACTTATAACGCAGAGTGACGATGTCCAAATGACACTATTCAGCTCGGAACCGGCCAAAGCTGAGGGCCAGAGCCCGCTGTAACAATGGCGCGCAAAGATACCATGAAACAATCCCGCAAAATAAGTGATACATTGCCCAACGCTCCTCAACAGGTTTCCGCGGTAACAGGTTCCCGCGCTCCGGTCACGTGGGGACAATGGAGCGACTGGCGCTGGCATGTGCGCAACCAGATCACCACTGAGTCCGAGATGGAACAATGGGTTTCACTCACAACAGAAGAGAAAAGAGCCATCAATTTTTCTGAAGGGCGGTTCCGTTTTTCAGTGACACCGTACTGGGCATCTCTGATGGATTCAGAGAATTTCCTCTGCCCTATCCGCAGACAGTCCATACCGTTGGACGATGAGTTCCGCACATCATCGCTGGTGGAACCTTTTTATTCATCCTGGCAGACAGGCAAACCAGTCACTGCCCGTCTCAGCCACCCTCATCCTGACCGCGCAGTCATCTCGCTTCATTCGCATTGCATCGTTTACTGCCGGTTCTGCCCGCAGAGAAAAGTATCGCAGAGCAGCACAGGCGAAGATGTGATGCCGGTATCGGACTCTGAATGGGGAGAAATGGCGCGGTATCTGACCATGCATCCGGAAGTGCGCGAAGTGATCTTGAGCGGAGGGGAACCTCTGCTCCTGCATGATGACCTTTTGCGGGATGCGTTCAAGCGGTTGAGAAGGATTCCGACCGTGCAGACTCTGCGTCTGGAAACACGCATGGTCTCGGTACTGCCCCAACGCATCACGCCGGAACTGGCGCGCATGATGAAAGAGTTTCAACCGTTGTATCTGGTCCTTCAGGTGAATCATCCGCGTGAAGTGACGCCGGAATTTGTGGACGCCTGTTCCCGGCTGGTGGATTCCGGTGTGCCCCTGGCCGCTCAGACGGTACTGCTCAACACTTTGAACGATGAACCGCATATTTTAGCTGAACTTTTTACGTCGCTTTTCAATCTCCGTATCCGGCCGTACCGGCTGATACAGTGCGCTCCGGCTCAGGGGAACGAACATTTCCGCACGTCAGTTTCGTCGGGGCTGAAACTTTTGGATTCGTTGAGGACCAAGCTGGGCGGCCTCGCCATGCCGGAATATGTGGTGGACACTGCCGGCGGCAAGATACCTTTAAGATACGAGTCCATTCTTTCCAGAAACAAAAAACGCATCCTGCTCCGCAACTTCGAGGGAAAAGTATTCGTGTATCCGGAAAAAAGTTCTCCGATTCATACTTGACCTCGTCTGAAATTGTTTCTATAATAGACGGAAAATCAAGACAGTCTGGAGTCAGCCGTAGACGCAGCAAGCAATAACAAGGAGGAACAAAAAGATGGCACAGAAAGTGGCAAAAGCAGGCGTAAAGAGAACGGAAGGGTATCTGTACTTCATTGATAAGCAGGGTGATGTTTCCCGCGCCAAAATGGCACGCGGCGGAAAGAAGGGCGGAAAGCCGGAGAAAGTAACCAAAGTCGGAGTAAAGAAGGAAAAGGGATATCTGTACTTCCTTGACAAGCAGGGTGACGTGTCGCGCGCCAAGATGGCACGCCGTTAATCCAGACAGCAGAACCGTCAACTAACAGCAATCATAACGCCAGGGCCTCCTTTAACAAGAGGCCTGGCTGTTGCACCCACTGAAAAGGGATGAAATCCAACACTTCCCCTTAGTGGGGATTGCTTTATCCACCCGTCAAACTTTGACAATTGTTCCATAAATTGTTAAAATAAAAATATAGCGGAGAATCCCGCCTATGGCTTTCTTATTGGGTGAACCGCAGCAAGAATCAATTCACAGGGAGATTCTGAATTTCGTGAATTCCAAGGGTCTGCTGGTAGTGCTGTCGTCTCCATCCGGCGGAGGCAAGTCCACGCTTACACGCGAACTGCGGAAAGTTATGCCGCAGATTGTTTATTCCGTGTCTGTCACCACGCGCCCTCCCCGCCAAGGCGAGCAGAACGGCATGGACTACAGATTTGTGAGTGAAGAAGAGTTTCAGCGCATGAAAGATGCTGACGATTTGCTGGAATATGCGCATGTACACGGTCATTGGTACGGCACGCCGCGGTCATTCATTGACCGGAGTCTGGAACAGGAAAAGCAGGTTCTGCTGGACATTGACGTGCAGGGCGGACGGAGAATAAAAGAAATTTATCCGGATTCGGTGCTGGTCTTCATATTGCCGCCATCCATGTCCGTGCTGGAGTCCCGTCTTCGGGCCCGGCGTCTGGACGACGATGAGACCATTGCCAAGCGTCTGCGCGCTGCGGAACAGGAACTGGAAGCGGCTCGCGGGTACGATTATCTGGTGCTGAACGAAAAAATCGGCAGGGCTGTGGACGATTTGAAATGTATTATTGTGGCTGAAACCCTCAAGATGACGCGGGGGATTCATCCCATGGTTGCTAAAGGAGCTTAATAGTATGGCCAAGGAAAAAGACGAGAATAAAGAAGATAAATTAGAAGCGCCGGAACCGGCACCAGCCGCGTCTCCAGCGCCAATACCTCAGCTCCCGCCGGAAGTTTTTGATGACGAAGAAATCCGTAAATTGATTCTGGGCACTACCAGGAACAGATACGATGTTATTCTTCTGGCGCGGCGGTGGGCCAATGACCTTAAAGCAAAAAACGAGCGGCCCCGCTCTGTGCAGGATTTGATTGCAAAAGCATTGAATGATGTGTTGACCGGAAAAGTGACCCGCGAAATGGTGAAGGAACTGCCTCCGATCGTGTTTCCCAAAAAGCCCAAAGCTCCACCCACTGTGGCCATCCTCGAAAATATCGGCAAAGAGGATGACGACGAGGGCAAGTCCAAGAGCAAGAGTTCCTCCAAGAAGAAAAAAAGTTGAACAAAAAATCAAGCGGGCCGAGTCTGTCCGGGAAAGTGATTCTTCTGGGGCTGACCGGCAGTATCGCGCTTTATAAATCGTGCGAACTGGTCCGCCGCCTGAAAGATGAAGGCGCGGATGTGCACTGTCTGATGACCCC
>CAYHWZ010000096.1:0-8008 GCA_964359975.1 uncultured Elusimicrobia bacterium
GGTACGCGCACGGGATTTGGGGCGATATTACGATGGGCGGGTCCATCAAGCGGATGTCGGTGTCGTACACGCAGGACGGGTACACTCGTAAGGACCCGGTGTTTGGGTACGGTCAGAAGGATTCGGATAGCGCGATCGGGCTGGATTTCGGCATGTACACGAAGCCGATGCCGGCGCTGACGGTCGGGTTCACTTTGGTCAATTTTAACCGGCCGAATCTCAGTCTAAGGGATGCGAATAAGATTCCGATGGAGTTCAAGTCCGGGGTATCGTGGCGGCAGAGGTCGTCGGTGGTGGCTATGGACGGCGGTGTGCGGGGCAAGGATTTTACCATTAATATCGGCGGCGAGCGGTGGTTCCTCAAAAAAACTGTGGCGGCGAGGATGGGGTCGGAACTGGGTTCAAACAATTTGCGGAATATTTCGGTGGGGATGGGTTACAATCTGGGGTCGTTCCAGTTGGATTATGCATTTTTGTTTCCGTTCGGCGGGATTACGGGGACGGCGGGGAACCATCGGCTGGGCGTGACGCTGAGGTTCGGCGCGGATCCTGAACTGAAGGCGGAACGTGAACGCGAACGTAAGCTGCAGGCGGAAGCGCAGAAGGCGCTGATGGCGCGCAAGGATGACTTCTTTAACCGCGGGTTGAATTACTTTAACGCGGGCGAATTTGAAATCGCGATTCTGCAGTGGGAAGAAGCGCTTAAGATTGACCCGAACTTTAAGGCGGCGGCGGACAGGATTTCCGAGGCGAAGCTCAAGATTGCGGAACGTGAAGATGCGTCGAAGAAGCAGATGCAGGAACTGCTCGACTCTATCACGGTGCTGAAATCGCAGTTGGAACTTTTCCAGCAGAAACAGCTGTTGGCGGAAGGCGAACTGGCGCGCGAAAGGGCCAAGGCGGCGCTGGACTCGGCGGAAGCTAAGCGGGCGCAGTTCGAAGCGCAGAGTTTGAAATTGCAGTTGGAACGCAAATCCAAGATTCAATCTGCCGAGATTCAGGTGCAGAAGGAATCGTCGCGTCCGTCTACGTACCGTGTGCTGCCGGGGGAGACGCTGCAGTCGATTTCGGAAAAGATTTATGGTTCGTCGGACAGGTGGCAGGATATTTATAATGCGAATCGGAATAATATACGGCGCGGGACTGTGGAGCCCGGGCAGGTGTTGGTGATTCCGTGAGTAGAGAGTAGAGGGGATGAGGGGAATGGGGAATAGGGTGGAGAAAGTTAAGGTTTGTGGAAAGGGTTGGGGTTTTCACCCCCACCTGTCCTCCCCCTTCAAGGGGGAGGGACTTCGGCGCGTTATTTTCACTATTTTTGCTTTCATTTTGGTGGGGATATCTTCCAATCGTGTATTTTGTGTAGAAGTGTCCACCGGGGCGATTGCGGGGTGGGCGGAGAAGCTGACGGATGCGGACAAGATGACTGCGGCGGAGGCTTTTGTGAATCTGCAGAAATCTGGTCTCAATATTTTCCCTTACATTTATCCTGAACTGGTGAAAGAACTTAAGGCGCTGGAAGTTAATACTCCTGATTGGTTCAGCGACCGGACTTATCCGGACCAGTGTTTTAGCAATACTCCGGCGGAAAGGCTGATTGTTGATTTGGGCCGCGCCGCTTTGCCGGAGATGAGAATGAGGGTGCTGGATGGAGACCTCTATGTGCGCAAGACTGCGCTTTACATTTTTGCGCGGGAGATGGAACTGGGCGATGTGCATGCGCTGCTTGAACTTCTTTCGGATTCTGAAGTTGATATCCGCCGCCGGGCTTCGGACTTGCTCAGCAGGTTTAAGCAATTGCCGGGCTCATCGTTGAGCCGTTTGATACACCACTTGCAGAGGGATCGTGACGATTTTGTCCGGCTGAATTTGGCGCAGGCGCTTTGCAGAAACGAAAATCGCGTGGGTCTGCGCGCTCTTCTGCAGAGTTTGTTCAGCGAAAAGGCGGAGGTGCGGGCTATTGCAGCGCGGGCTTTGCGTCTGTGTACGCCGTCGTTTCGCGCGGAATCAATCAAATATCTGGAAAAAGCATTGGCGAACGAGAAAGATAAGTATGCTTTTGCCCATATTCAAGGCGCGTACAATAATCTTAAGCGGGATGACGATAAATTGAAAGCTCAGGATGTGTCGGGCGGGTCTAAGTGACGATTAATAAAATAAAAGTCAACGGCACCCCCCGTCTTTTCCCCCTTATTAAGTGGGAATACAAAGGGGTATTCGTTTTCCTTCTTGCTGTTTTGCTTTCCTCTTTTGTTTCCGCCAATCAGATCAAGGTTTATTACCTCAACGTCGGACAGGGCGACGGTCAGCTGATCAAGCTGCCCAACGGTAAGTGGTGTCTGTTTGACGCAGGATCCAGCGGCGGCGGCAGTGACCCGGACTCCGCCCAAAACTTCGATCAGACCGGACTGATGAACTATTTGAAATCGCTGATTGGTACGGGCAACGCGGTGCTTGACTATGTGGTGCTGTCTCACCCTCATGATGACCATTGCAGTTATCTCGATGCTGTTTACGATAATTTTCAAGTTAACAAGACCTATGAGCCCGGCATGACCTACGGGGGAAGCGGGTATGCGGCTTTTAAGACCAAGGCAACAGCAGAGCCGGGGTCCACTTATTTGGTTGAAGGGAGCGCGGACTCGGAGTCGAGTACGGGTTTCTTCAATAAGGATGTAAGCTTGAATTGGGATCCGGATGTTGATGTGCATGTAATGAATGTAGAATCAAATCCGGCTTCGGCCAAGCCCAATGACTCTTCCACTGTTTTGAGGTTTGCGTACAAGCAGGGCACGAGTTCCAGCACGTTCATATTCACTGGAGACGCGGAAGGGGAAAATCTGGACTATCAGACGAATACGGCGCCGTCTAACAAATATTACATAAAATCCGACGTGTACAAAGTCGGTCACCACGGCGCGGATCCGAACAGTTCTAACAACGCCAATCAGTTGGATTATCTTAACCTTGTTTTTCCGGGTGCGGCGGCGGTGGAAGGCATTCAAAGAATTGCGGTTTTTGGCGTGGGGTCAGGCAACAACTTCGGTCATCCTAAACTGGAGACGGTTTACAATCTTGGACCCGGCGGCGGCGGTGACTCGACCCCGGCGCGTGCCTCGCTTTTCCGTACGGAGCTGGATTCAACGGTTATTATCACTGCGGACGCGCAGGGCAACTACGGTATTCAGCGGTCGCACACTTACGCGGGTACGGTGAAATTAATTTCCAGCGGGTCTACACTGCATGAGGCGATACCGCCGCCAGCGGCCATCGCGAATTTGGCGGCGAGCGCGACGAGCGGCGATACGGTGAATCTGACCTGGACCAAACCGTCGAGCGTGGTGGGAATCAGTCATTTCCAGGTTTATCGTTCTTTGGTGGAAGGCGGGGACCCGACGAATGTTTACTCTTTAATAAAGTCTTCGCAGTCGGCGAACTGCACTTCGTGTTCATACACGGACTCGGGCCTCGACGCGGGATCCATCTACTATTACCGACTTATCAGTGTGAACACGTGGTACTATCAGAGCAATTATTCCAACGAAGCGTCGGTGCAGACGGGCGGGTTTACGGCGCATCCGCCGGGGATGATAGCATTCGGCGACGGGACTGTGGTGCAGCCGAAATATGAGACGTGGGACTCGAACAGTTGGAGCGCGATAAAGAACAGCAATCAGTCGTCGGGCGGGACCAACAACTGGGTGCGCATGGCGGCGAGTCACAAGAGAAACGAAAAAGTTGTGGGCGCGTATTCGAGCGTGGGCAACATTTTCCTGCAGGTTTACGACGGCACGACACTCTCATGGCGCGGCGGGGTGCATACGGCTACATTTACAACCAATGTGACGGTTACGGGTCAGCGGTTCGATGTGGCTTATTCCTCCAATGTCGCGCTGGTGGTTTACAATGACAATTCCAATATTCCGAAATACAGCACTTATGATGGTACGAGCTGGTCCGCGGGTGCGTCTGTCGGGATGACGGCTGGTGGTCAGCCGACTTTTGTTTCTTTGATTGAAAAATCCACGGCCACGGCGGATGTGATGCTGGCTTTCATCACGTCGAACGGGGAACTCTGGTCTGCTTTGTGGGACGGGTCAACGTGGGGTGTGTTCATCAAGCACGAAACTACTTTGCCTACGGGTCTGACGGGCGGGACGGAACAGTGTTTTGCGGGCGCGTGGGAAAGATCGAGCGGGGATTTCTTGTTGGCCTGGGGGCAGGGCACGGTAACGACTGTTAAGTATAAAACATATACGAGCACATGGGCGGCGTCTGCAAATGGTCCGGATCTTGATATTTCGGACAGTGTGAACCCTGTGATTAACTGGCTGGAAGCGGCGGGTGATCCGCGGGTGGGGTCGAACTTGATTGCGTTGGCGTCGCTGGACAGTCAGAGTCACTGGACGCAGTGGATATGGTGGGGCTCGTCGTGGAGCGCGGTGGGCGAACATTTGACGAACGCGGACAACAATTCTTCGCGTGTGACAAGTGTGGCGTGGCTGGGAGATTCAGGCAAGGCGGTGTTCGGTTATGTGCCGAGCAGTCAGAAATATTTCGCGTACAAAGTGTGGGACAACGGCACGTGGGGCGGGACGAATTCCAATTCTTCCTACGGGTCAACAGGTATTTTGAAATGGCTGAAGTTTGTGACGGAACCGACGCAGAGACGGATAATGGCTTATTCCATTGACGCTTCGTACGATTTGTTTACGGGTTATTTTAACGGGTCAAGCTGGACCAATGGTTCGTACAGGCACCAGAATGTTGTTAACAACGCTGCTTATGAGAGCGCGTCGTTTGTGTTTGACCGTCATCCGGACAACGCGGCGAACGGGGGCAATCCTTCGTCGGTGACGGACCTTGTGGCGACTCCGGGCACGGATGTTGCCGGCAAGACGATTGATTTGAAATGGACTGCGCCGGGCGATGACGGGAGTTTTGGCCAGGTATCATCGTATCAGGTGCGGGTGGCGACTTATGTGATCAATTCTGAATCGCTGTTCAGCGCAACGACGAACACAGCGGGCAGTTTCTGGGTACCGCTGGCTCAGGGCAAAAAGGAAGGGTTGGGCACAGCGGCGAGTCCAATCCGCACTATTACTCAGCTGAACAACGGTCAGCCGTTTCAGGCAGGGACAACGTACTATTTTGCAATTAAAGGAAGGGACGACGTGGGCAATGTGGGGGCTCTGCACTATGGTTCTACGTCCGGGGCTCTGTCTCCGTATCCGGACACTACGCCGCCGAAATATATCACGAATCTGACGGTGTTGTCCGGGACATTCCTGGGGCAGGTCAAACTTCAGTGGACGGCTCCGTCTGACAATAACAGTGTGCAGGATTATCTGGTGAAGTATGCTACTTGGAGCGGGTTTGCGTCTTCCACTACTACGTTTCTGCAGAGAGGAACGACTTATTCGCAGAGTTGGACGCCGAGTTCTGCAGGGCAGACTGAATCAAAGACTTTGGACGGGTTTGATATTTCGGCGACTTATTACTGGTATGTGGTGCCTCAGGACCCGTTGGGCAATCTGTCAACCACTTTTATAACGCCGAATCCGGGCGGACGTCCGCAGTATGCGGGTATTCAGATAAGCGAGGTTGATTTTTCCGGGAGTCCGGACTTTGTGGAATTTGAGATTGTGGGGGGCGATTTCAATGCGGCGGGCTACAATGTGTATGAGGGGCACAATACTTCCGGGGATTCGAGCGCGGCGTTGGCAAAAACGTTTCCCAGTTCCGGCGGCGCGTGGAACAGCGCAATGGCAAAGGGCACGCGGATAGTGGTTTACTTTAACAGCGGGGCCGCGGACGAAACTACTATTGTCGGGAACAAGATCAGTATTTATACTGCGGATTCCGGACTGCAGGCCACGGACAATGCTGTGCTGTTGGGCGACTCCAGTTTTGCGCTGAATACGGACGGCACGCAGAGCGGCGGGAATCTGGTGGACTTTGTTGCGTATTCCAACAATGAGACTAATGATGGGATGTCAACCGATATTATCAACGAAATTACCATGGCGGAGAGCGGGGGGCAATGGAGCAAGGATGGTGCGGCGGCGCACAAATTTGACGCGGTTTCTGTCAAGGGTGATTCTGGAAGCAACTCGGTGAACCGAGACAAGTTCACCACGGAATCCAATTCCAAGCTGGACTGGTACTACGCGGCGAGCAGTTCGGGCAGCGCCAACTCGGCGCTGACGACGAACGCCGGGCGGGGCTCTGCTTCTATCACGCCGGGCACGACGCAGGCGAGTTCGCTGGGCACGTACAATATTGTTTACATTAATTCAGATGATACGGACGATACGCGTCATGCGGTGACGATTGATATTCCGGACGGGTGGACTGCGCCACAGATTGACGACCCGTTCAGTGTGGGGTATGTGACGTCAACGTACGGTTTTTCGGCGAATTACGGGATGGTGGTGCGCAGTGACATTACGGGGATAGCGGGGCGGATTGTCATGAATGTGGGCGCTCTGGCGAACGGCGCGCAGATAACGGTGAAATATCAGAACGGTACGGCGCAACCGTCGGGCGGTACGGCCGGTTTTGTTGTCCGGTCGGACCAGATGGGCAACAATGTGGGGTCTCAGGCATCCACTCCGACGGTGACAGTGACAGAACCGGACGTGACGCCGCCGGGAACCATCAACAATCTCATTGGCGATACTCATCATGTGACGAGCGGAGCTGTGACGCTGACGTGGACTGCGCCGGGCGATGACGGGACGTCGGGTACTGCGACGAGCTACACGATTAAATATTCGTCGAGTTTTGCGATTGACAGCGGGAATTTTGACAGCGCGGTGACTTTCCCGTCGCCTACTGCTCCTCAGGCGGCTGGCAACTCGGAGACCAGGACTGTGACCGGTTTGACGCCGGGCACAACGTTCAGTTTTGCAATCAGGGCAACGGACGAAAATAGTAATTCATCTGTCTCAAATTCGCCCAGCGCCACGTCCAAACCTACGGACTTGGTACCACCGGGCGCGATATCAGATTTGACGGCTCTCACGGGCGCGGGACTTGGCGAAATCGATCTTACCTGGCTAACGCCGGGCGACGATGGCACCACTGGTGATTTGCCGGCGCTCCCTTACGGCGGATATGTGATTCGATATTCCACGACAGGTCAGATTAGCAACGCGGCTGATTTGTCAACGGCCACAAAATATATACAGAGCATTACAGCTTCAACGCGTGCGGTGGTCCAGACAGTGACCATGACCGGACTGACCGCAGGGGTAACCTACTGGATATCCGTGAACGCGTTTGACGAGGCGGGCACAACGGCCACAGTTTCCAGCCGGTTCTCCAACTTCATCTTTTCGGGAGTGGTGGACCGAAGTTCGCCGTCTGCAATCATCAACGTGCGGGCGTTGCCGGGACAGGATCATGGGATGATGGATCTGGACTGGACCTCCTCGGGCGATGACGCGGGTACCGGTCAGGCGTCGTCATATTTGGTGAAGTATTCAACGAACCAATTTGAAACTGTGACTACAGCGTCCGGCGCTCCGGTGATTGTTTTCGGGAGCAGTATTGTGCCGAAGGTGTCGGGTCAAACGGAGAATATGGCCGTGACAGGGCTGTCCGGTGGCCAGGAATATTATTTTATTGTGATGGCGCGGGACGAGAATAATAACACCGGAGCCATTTCCAATCACGCGTTTGTGGACTTGAACTTTAATGTTGCGACATTGGACGCGTCGAGTCCGACGGCAGTAACGAATCTGTCGGCCGGCACGGGCGCGCAAAACGGGGCGGTGGCATTGACCTGGAGCGCGCCGGGCGATGACCCGACTACCGGGACTGTGGCAAGTTATATCATCAAGTACGCGACTTTTTCGATTCCGACGGATGCCAAGTTTCTGGAAGCGACGACTTATTATAAGACGGTGACGCCGCGGAGTGTGGGAAATGCGGAAAGCGCAATCATTACAGGATTGAGCGGGAATGTGACTTACTATTTTGCCGTGAAGGGGCGCGATGACGCGGG
>CAYHWZ010000097.1:0-7984 GCA_964359975.1 uncultured Elusimicrobia bacterium
CGGCGGGCAAAAAAAGCCGGGCTGTTCGTCGCAACCTGGACGGTGAATGAAGAATCTGAGATGAAAAAGCTGATTCGGTGCGGAGTGGATGCGATGGCTACGAATTATCCGGATATCCTGGACAAACTGCTCAACAGCCGCAGATCGTAGCGGCGAAACCTGTCATCAAACGCCGGAACATCACAATGGCTTTTTGTTCCGGTTTGCCAAGCCGGTAAGTGAACCCTTTCAAGTAGTCCACTGCGCCGCTGTAACTGAACCCGCCAGCATTCTCATGTTCCGCCACAATTTTCGGCAGGTTCATGTAGGCGATGTTGAGATTCGCGGTCAAGTAACGCTTGATTTCGGTTTTGTCCGAGGGTTTCAGCTTTTTGCGTATCATCCAGCGCGCGAAAACAAAGGGCAAATCCTGCCACTTGTGCCACTCTTCGCTCAAATCAATCATGTGCGGGAACTTTTTCGTCAGCGCTGTATCATCGAGCGCTTTGAGCGCTTCGTCGCCAATCAATAACCGCGCCTCGTCGTCCGGACTGAACCCGTCGCAATAGTTCACTTCCATTCCCTTCCATCCTTCGAGCAGAAACTTGAGCAGTTTTACGGATGTGACCGAATCCTGCGTGAGTCCGATTTTACATCCTGCAAGTGTTTCAACTGGTTTTGATGAGAACAATGTCACGCTCTTGACCGGTCCCTTTACGGCGATACCCAGGTTGGCAAGCGGTTCAAAATCCTTTTCACATTCGAGCGAATCAACCAGCGATACGGGGCCGGCGTCAAGTTTTCCTTCGCGCAGCAGTTCCCCCAGCTTTTTGGGAGTGACGGAAACCAGTGTGCATTTGCCTGTTTGCGGAGACCGCCAGTAGAACGGGGCACAATTCAGAAAAGGAATCCGCGCGATTTTAAGAGACACTGACTTTTTCCTTCTGGTCCCGACGGGGGAAAGTTTTGTAAAGAGCGTCGCGTTCAGCAGGTTCGCGTCCTGCGCTTGTGATGAGGCGTTCGAGCCGTTCGCGCGCCATGCCGAGCGGCGAAGCGGAATCCGCCGCGTGCATGATTTTTTCTTCGCCGATTGTTCCGTCCAGATCGTCCGCGCCGAATTGAAGCGCCATGGACGCGGTCTCCTCGCCCATTGTCACCCAATACGATTTGATATGTTCAAAATTGTCGAGCAGGATGCGCGAGATGGCGATGGTCTTCAAATCTTCTATAGCAGAACATTGACGGTCCACCACGCGCGTTTTGCCTGGTTGATACGCGAGCGGGATGAATGAGAGAAATCCGCCGGTCTGGTCCTGCAGTTCGCGCAGGCGGAGCATGTGGTCCACGCGTTCTTCGTGCGTTTCCATGTGACCATAGAGCAGAGTGGAGTTGGACCGGATGCCGAGTTCGTGCGCAGTGCGGTGCACTTCCAGCCATTTGGGCGCACCGATCTTGAACGGGAACAATGCTTTGCGTACGCGTTCGGAAAAAACTTCTGCTCCTCCGCCGGGGAGACAGACAAGTCCTGCATCTTTCAATCGCTGGAGAATCTCGCGGATGCTGCACTTTTCAAGCCGGGCAAAAAAATCAATCTCCACCGCTGTGTATGCTTTGATCTGGATGTCGGGAAATTTGGCATGTATCACGCGCACGATTTCCAGATAGTGGGTGAACCGCCATTTGGGGTGCAGCCCCCCGACGATGTGCACTTCGCGCAGGTCAGAAGAACATTTGGAAAGGATTTCGTCGAAACTCATCTCATACGCGTTGGGCCATCCCTTTTTCGTCGCAAAGTCGCAGAACCGGCAGGAGAGCACGCAGAGGTTCGTCGGGTTGATTTGGCGGTTGACCACGTAGGTGACGCGGTTGCCGGTCTTCTGTTCCTTCACCCAGTTGGCGATTTGGCCGAGCGCAATGATGTCGTCGACCTGGAAAAGGCGCAGAGCTTCATCGCGCGATACCCGCTCGCCGCTGTGCACTTTGTCCCGGATTGTGGTCAGTAATTTGTTTTCGGACATTTATACTATTTTACAATTTTTGTTATGATTATGGTAATGAAAAGGAAAGCTGGCAGGGGCGGCGAGGCATTTATGAAGGGCTTTGCTGCGCGTGTGAAGGTCCTTGTAGCCGCGGCTGTTGCGGCTGCGCTGATTTACCTTTTGTGGCTGCCGTACGTGCCGCGACTTAAGACGGAAAATCCCGCGCGTACGGCCATTATGGAACGCAGAACCCGGCAGGCCGCGGAAAAGGGAAAGAAATTTCAGCCGCAGATGTTTTGGATGAGTAAAGCGAAAATGTCGCGTTATCTGGTGAATGCGGTGATGCTGGCTGAAGATGACACATTCTATCAGCACCACGGGTTTGATTTTGACCAAATCCGGATTGCGGTGCAGATCAACTGGAAGAAGAAAAAGTTCGCTTACGGGGGCAGCACCATCACTCAGCAGTTGGCGCGCACGCTCTATCTTTCACCATCGAAAAATCTGCTGCGCAAGCTTAAAGAAGCCATCATCACCGTCTGGATGGAAATGACTTTGAGCAAAAGCCGTATTTTGGAGATATATCTTAATGTGGTGGAGTGGGGGGACGGGATTTTCGGCGCGGAAGCTGCGGCTCAGCATTATTATCAAAAGAGCGCAACTGAACTGACACCTGAAGAATCGGTCGCGCTCGCGTCCATCCTGCCCAGCCCGCGAAAGTGGAGCCCTCTGCGTGAGACAAAATTTATGAAGTACCGCCGCTCAAATATTCTCTCCCGCATGGAACTCCCGCAGGTTGTGCCGGCGCTGTCAACGGAAACTCAGAAAATTGAAGAGGGGCTGGCGGACGAGCTGGAGGATAAGCCGGACTAAAGTTTTTCTACCCTTACGTTGGCCAGCGAATCAACCACATAGTCCGCGTGACTGAGTTCTGATTTGGAATATGAATTTGTCACGGCCAGACACTTCATCCCCGCCGCCTGCGCCGCCTCCACTCCGTGAATGGAATCTTCAATCGCCAAACATTCCGACGGCAGCAGTTTTTGCTTTCGGAACACGGGCAGGTGGATCATCTTGTGATAGCCGAGCTTGTAGCACTGCGGGTCAGGTTTGCCGCGGGTCACATGCTCTGAACTCACTATAACCGAGAACGCGTCCACGATGCCTGCATGGTTCAATATCCACTTGATCTCGTGATAGAGCGCGCCGGAAATGACAGCCATGGGGAACTGCTTTTTGTGGTGCGCGACAAATGCTTTCACGCCCGGGAATATACGCGCCTCTTTCTGTATAGCTTTGTTGTAATAGGCGGATTTCCGGCGGACCAGGCCTTTGATGATTGCCGGTGAAACTTTGCGGCGGTGGAGTTTCAATACATCGTAGAAACAGGTGCGGTCGTCGAGAGCCAGATACTTTGCAAAATAGTCCTCAGTGGTGAGGGGGATACCTTCCTCGGCCAGCACTTTCTGAAACAGTTTGAGGTGGACAGGTTCGTCGTCCACGATCACGCCGTTGCAGTCAAAAAGAATGGCGCGGATCAATGGAGCCACTTGATGGTGCATCCGATGGCGTGCGTTTCGGGTTGCGCAACAGGTTTGGCAGAAAGTATGGCGTCGAGCGCATCGCGCAGGTAACGGTGCGTCACCTTGGACGGTTCTTGCCAGTTGTCGTCGATTTTGCCCGTGTACCGCAGCTTGAATTCACCGTCGAGCAAAAATAAATGCGGCGTGTGCGTGGCCCCGTAGTCGCGCGCTGTCTGCTGGCTCTCGTCGCGCAAATATAGAAAATTAAACTTCTTCTCTTTGGTCCGCGCTTTCATATTGTCGAAAGAATCGTCCGGATAGTTCACTGCATCGTTTGAGTTGATGGCAATGACCTGCACGCCTTTGGACTGGTAGTCTCGCTGGATGTCCATGATGCGGTCTTCGTATGCCTGCACGTACGGACAATGGTTGCAGGAAAAAATAATCAGCACGGCTTTGCGATCTTTGAATTCGGACAGCGCGTGACTTTTACCGTCCACGCCGGGCAAATTGAACTCTTTGGCCTGTTGGCCGATGGATAATGTCATGGGGGATGCTCCTTTATTTTGACGGGCTTGCAATCGGCTGTTTGGCGGATGCGGACCGTTTGAAAATCAGCTGTTCTTCGCCTTCAACGCGTTTGGTTGAGACCTCGACAGTCTCGCCTTCTTTGATTTCGCTGGAAATCATGCGCTGGGCAATCGGGTCAGCCAGAAATTTCTGCAACGCTCTTTTCAGCGGTCGCGCTCCGTACGATGGGTGGAATCCTTCTTTCACCAGGAACCGCGCGGCAGGTTCTGTTACAATCAACTCAATGGTTTTGTCCGCCAGACGTTTCTGCAGGGCTTTGAGATGAATGTTCACAATGGTGTTCATCTGGTCCGCGTTCAGACGGTTAAAAATCAAGATTTCATCTATCCGGTTGAGGAATTCTGGACGGAAATGTGCGTGGAGCGATTCGAGCACTCCCTTTTTCATCACGGCCGCGTCGGATGTTTCCTGAATCCAGTTGGACCCGACATTTGAACTCATGACCAGGATGGTGTTCTTGAAATTCACAGTGCGGCCCTGTCCGTCAGTGAGGCGCCCCTCGTCGAGGATTTGCAGCATGAGATTGAACACTTCTGGATGCGCCTTTTCAATTTCGTCGAAAAGAATGACGGCATAGGGATGCCGGCGGATGGCTTCGGTGAGCTGTCCGCCTTCTTCATAGCCGACGTATCCGGGCGGCGCGCCGATGAGCCGTGCAACGGAATGTTTTTCTGTGTATTCGGACATGTCAATGCGCACGAGGTTTTTTTCGTCGTTAAACAAAAATTCTGCAACGGCTTTGGCCAGTTCTGTTTTGCCTACACCCGTGGGTCCGAGGAACATGAATGTGCCGATGGGACGGTTGGGGTCTGAGATACCTGAGCGCGAACGCCGTACGGCATTGGATACGGCTGTGACCGCTTCGTCCTGTCCGACCACGCGCATTTTGAGACGCTCGTCCATGTTGGCGAGTTTGGCCATTTCACTTTCCAGCATGCGGGTGACAGGCACGCCGGTCCAGCGCGACACGACCAGCGCGATATCTTCGTCGTCCACTTCTTCGCGGAGCAGTCGGCGCTGTTTTTGCAGGGTTTGGATTTTATTATTGAGGGTGTCGAGCTCTTTCTGCAGGCCGGGAAGCTGTCCGTAACGGATTTCCGCCACTTTGCCGAGATCGCCGGCGCGTTCAGCGGTTTTTTCCTCGAGTTTTAGTTTTTCCTGTTTCTCTTTCAGCGCGCGCACTTTTTGAATCACGGATTTTTCATTTTCCCACTGTTCTTTAAAGCCGGACATTTTGGCGCGGAGCGATTCGAGTTCGTTTTCGATTTTCTTGATGCGTTCTTTTGAACCGGAATCAGACTCCTTTTTCAGCGCGGTCTTTTCGATTTCAAGTTGGCGGCTTTTGCGTTCGAGTTCGTCGAGTTCAGCGGGCATGGAATCGATTGCCATGCGCAGACTGGACGCGGCCTCGTCGATCAAATCAATGGCTTTGTCCGGCAGAAACCGGTCGGAAATATAGCGTGCGGACAGTGTGGCGGCGGCAACGAGCGCGGAATCTTTGATGCGGACTCCGTGGTGGAGCTCATATTTTTCTTTTAAGCCGCGCAAAATCGATACAGCATCCTCGATGGATGGTTCGCTGACCGGCACGGGCTGGAACCTGCGTTCGAGCGCCGCGTCTTTTTCAATATGTTTGCGGTACTCGTTGATAGTGGTGGCTCCTATGCAGTGGAGTTCGCCGCGTGCGAGCATGGGTTTGAGTAAGTTCGATGCGTCCATGGCTCCTTCCACAGCTCCGGCGCCGACGAGGGTGTGCATTTCGTCTATAAAGAGGATGACTTCGCCGTTGGACGCGGAGATTTCTTTGAGCATGGCTTTGAGACGCTCTTCAAAATCGCCTCTGAACTTGGCTCCGGCCACGAGTGCGCCCAGGTCGAGCACGACTACGCGTTTGTTCTTCAAAGTTTCGGGCACGTCACCGGAAACGATGCGCTGGGCGAGTCCTTCGACGATGGCGGTTTTGCCTACGCCGGGGTCGCCAATCAGCACGGGATTGTTTTTCGTGCGGCGCGCGAGGACTTGGATGACGCGGCGGATTTCGGTGTCGCGTCCTACGACTGGATCGAGTTTGCCGAGACGGGCCATTTCGCTTAGGTCACGCCCGTATTTTTCCAGGGCTTTGTAGGTGCTTTCAGGCGAAGGACTGTTGGCGTGCTGTGTGCCGCGGATTGATACAAGGGCTTTGAGCACTGTGTCGCGGGAAACGCCGAGTTCGAGTAAAGTTTTGGCCGAGGGTGTGCGTCCTTCCTGGACAATGCCGAGCAGGAGATGTTCGGTGGAAGTGAAATCGTCTTTCAGTTCGGACGCGGACTTTTCCGCGAGATTAAGTGCGGTCTGGAGTTCGTTGTTCAGGTAAACTTGTCCTGCGGACGGGCCGTTGGTTTCCACTTGGGGGAGACTGTTCAGCACGGTTTCGAGCCGGCTCTTTAAGGAAGAGTTCGATACGCCCAGTTTCTTGAGAATTTCCGGCACCATTCCGTCGGTCTGCTGGGACAGGACCAAAAGCAAATGCTCGCACGAAAGCGATTGATGACTGCGTTCTGCGGCCATGGATTGCGCGGTCTGCAGGGCTTCCTGCGCTTTAACAGTGAGTCGGTCCAGTCTCATATCTCAATCTCTCCAATCATACTAGCACTCCAACACCTCAAGTGCTAATATATCAGTAAAATTCGGAATTGTCAATAGCTGAAGCAGGTTTGAATGATTTTCTGGAAAAATGTAACCTGTGAAGTATGAAGATTGGATTGATGTGTCAGTATGCTTAAGAAGATAGTCAAGTTTCCGTTGCTGGTCCTCGGCATTATCTCGTTGTTCGCGGGATTGTGGGCGGCGCTGGGAAAACTGGAGTGGGTGCAGGCGGACAGCTTTACGGATTTTCCGTCGCATCATGGAGCGCTGATGGTTGCGGGATTTCTCGGCACTGTCATTGCTCTGGAACGAGCAGTGGTTCTGCATGCCTGGTGGGGATATCTCGCTCCTCTGCTTTCCGGAGCCGGGACTATGGCGATTTTGGCTGGCGCGCCGGCGCATGTGAGCGTGTGTCTGTATACTTTGGGCAGTTTGGCGTATCTTGTAGTGTTTGCATCATTTCTCCGCCGCGTGGTCAATCTTTCCGTCGGTCTGCTGATTTTTGCCGGTGCTTTTCTTGTGGCAGGCAATGTCACCTGGCTGATGCACGGTTGGGATTTCCGTGTGATACTCTGGTGGATTGGATTTCTCTTGATTACCATTGCCGGCGAACGTTTCGAGTTGACGCACAATTTCATGGGCTCAAACGCGAAAAGCGCCCAATCAGCATTCCTGTTTTGCGTCGCTGTTATTTCTGCCGGTACACTCGCGTTTCAATTTCATATCGAACACGGATACCGGATGTGCGGAGCAGGCATGATGCTGATGTCCATTTGGCTCCTTCGGTTCGATATTGCGAAACTGAATCTGCGGAAAACCGGTTTGCAGAGGTTCATGGCAATATGTCTGATGACGGGCTATGTCTGGCTCATGCTGTCCGGCGGGATAGCGCTGTGGTCTGCACCGTCGGAATCCGGCTTTTTATACGACGCGGCCCTGCACGCGTTTTTCCTCGGGTTTGTCATCTCAATGATATTTGCCCACGCGCCTGTGATTTTTCCGGGGATTACGGGCTTTATGATCCCGTTCCGCGGAATATTCTACGCGCATTTCGCGCTTTTGCAGGCGAGTCTCCTGCTCAGAATCGGGTCAGATTTTGCCGGCAGGGAGACGGGCCGCATGCACGGCGGTCTGCTGAATGTTGCCGCCATCCTGCTGTTCCTCGCGTCCACCATTTACAGCGCTGTAAAGAGCCGCCTCGACGGGCCATCCGCTTCCTGACTCATTTCCAGATTGACTAATACACTCGATAAAACTATTATTTAATCTATGTCATTACCCGAT
>CAYHWZ010000098.1:0-7835 GCA_964359975.1 uncultured Elusimicrobia bacterium
AATCCCCAGGACTGCAATCAGTTTGGGTTTCATTCTATTCCTCCTTGAATTTCAAAGTCAATCCCGGAGTTCGAACCAGGGAAACGGTTCCGCCCCGTGCGGGTGCCCTGCGGCTGAATAAACTTTACCGTCGCGGATTTCGTACCATGGGCTGTTTTGCGGAGCTTTTTGCGGGTGATGTTCCGTTGGGTACAGTTTGCCGTCTTTTAAAACGTACCACGGGTCCGGATATTTTCCGTCGGGGTGATGTTCGGTGGTATAGAGAAAATTGTCTTTCAGTTCAAAAGAAGGAAGTTTTTGCGCGCCTTTGGGATGGTTCGGTGTGTTGTAAAAGCCGGGCACTATGGGTCAGCCGGCGGTCGAGGCAAAGAACGGGTTGGCCCCGCTCGCGTGGTCTGTGACATCCACTATGTCCTGAATGTCCGGCACGCGTTCGCGGAGTGTGACTTCGATACCCTGCCGCAGAGTGGCGTTGGCCGAAGCGCATCCCTGGCATCCGCCGCCCAGCTTTATATAAAGGTTCCCGTTCTTAACATCCGCCAAATTGATGAACCCGCCGTGCGATTCAATGGCCGGGTTGATCTCCATATCAAAAATTTCCTGCACCACTCTGCGCAGTTCATTGTCCGGCATCGTCTGGCTCTTGTAGCCCGTCGGCACTGCGGGGACACCGGACCGGATCTGTGCGCGGATAATGTCCGCGATTTTGCGAGCTTCCACCCGCCAGTCCGCGCGTCCGCTGGCTGTAACGGACAGTTCATTGCCGGATACTTTTACGGCGCTTACAAAATCCAGTTCAAAAAGTGATTTGGGCAGCGGCGCATTCTGGGCCTTTTCTTTATTGGAAAAAAATGCCGAACCGGCCGCGTACAATGGCTGGTCAACCACAAAACGGCAGTTCGTCCCTGTGGCGTCGATGTGTGCAGTTATTTTAATTTCTGTTTCCATTGGGTTTGACCTCTTCTACAATTATATCTCGGCAGGGACATTCTGTCAATCCGATTTGACTTTCGGCTCTTGGTTAGGGATAATGGTATCTTTCGGAGGGAATTTATGGAACTTTTAGCGCAATTTGTTGACATCTTTCTTCACCTGGACAAACACTTGAACCAGGTCATCAGCGATTACGGGATGTGGACGTATCTCCTGCTGTTTGTCATTATTTTCTGCGAAACAGGGCTGGTGGTCACGCCGTTTTTGCCCGGCGATTCATTGTTGTTTGCCACCGGAGCCCTGGCCGCGGGCAGTATGCTTGACCATAAATGGCTGTTTGTCACGCTGTCAGTGGCTGCAATCCTGGGCGATACGGTCAATTACTGGATCGGCGCGATTGTAGGACCCAAAGTTTTTCATGAGGAAAAATCCCGCTTCCTTAATAAGAAGCATCTGGTCCGCACGCATGAGTTCTACGAAAAGTACGGGGGGAAAACCATTATTATCGCCCGGTTTGTGCCGATTGTACGGACTTTTGCGCCGTTTGTGGCGGGAATCGGCAAAATGACTTACCTGAAATTCATCAGCTACAACATCATCGGCGGTCTGCTCTGGATTGCTATATGTTTGTACGCGGGTTTTTTCTTCGGGAATCTGCGGATTGTGAAAGAGAATTTTACGTTGGTGATACTGGCGATTATCTTCATCTCAATTCTGCCGGGTGTGATAGAGTTTATCCGTCATAGAAACGCCCAAAAATCCGCAGCGTCCGCAAAATCACAATAAAATTCTGTTCAGTTTTTAGTTCTGTCCAGCGTGCGGTACTGGATGGCTTCGGCAATATGCGCGGTGAGTATATTTTCTGATTCTGCTAAATCCGCAATCGTGCGTCCAACCTTCAGAATGCGGTCATAAGCGCGCGCAGAGAGTCCCAGCCGTTCAATCGCGGATTTTAAAAGAGTTTTTCCGTCGGAATCCAGTCCGCAGAACTTTTTGGATTGCCGCGAACCCATCATCGCATTGGCATGAATCGCAGTCCCGGCAAAACGTTCCCGCTGAATTTCCCGCGCGCGCACCACGCGCTTTCTGATCTCATCCGAACTTTCCGCCGGCGCGGAATCTTCCGTCAACTCATCAATATTCAAAGCCGGCACCTCCAGATGAATGTCAATCCGGTCGAGCAAAGGCCCTGAAATCTTCGCCATATATTTTTGAATCTGGTACGGATTGCACACGCACTCGCGTGTCGGATGCCCGTGAAACCCGCAAGGACACGGATTCATCGCAGCCACCAGCATGAAATTCGCAGGAAAAGTCAGAGTCTCCCGCGCGCGCGCTACCACCACTTCGCGCGATTCCAGCGGTTGCCTCAAAACTTCCAAAACGTTCCGGTGAAATTCCGGCAGCTCGTCTAGAAATAACACTCCGTGATGTGCCAGCGACACCTCGCCCGGGCGCGGATGCTGGCCTCCGCCGATCAACGCCACATCGGAGATGGTGGTGCAATGGGTGGTAGAAGTGCCATCGGTTGATTATTTAATGCGTTATATTGCGTTTCCCTCCTTTTGGGACATTTGTGTCTCTTTGCTAGTTAACAGCCTCGGTTGAGCCCCTTCTATAGTTAATGCCTGTATATATCTTTTCTGTGACCTATACGATAGATTCGGATGAGTCGTTTCCCATCATCAATTGTGTAAAGGATTCGATAGGCTCCTTTCCGCACTCTATAGCCATCCACTCCGGACAATTTCTTGGCTCCTGGTGGGCGCGGATTCTCTTTGAGATCATCTACGGCCTCGGCCAACTGAGTGCCAACTGTCGCTGGCAAATCCAAAAATTCCTTGTGCGCACGCTTTTCCAGCTCAACTCGATAAGACAATTCAGTTTCAGCGCGGTGACTTTTTTGCTTTCTTGACCGATTCCCAGGAACTGAACCCTGTACTTTCTTTTATGGCTTGTCTGAGGTCATAAGCATCCAAAAGGTCCTCGATCTTTTCCCTGATGGCTTCTTCCACGAGGAAATTCTTCCGCAGTCCCAGCAGAGAGCAGACTCCGTCCAACTGTTGTTTAAGATTGCGTGGGAGTTTGGTGGCGAAGACCTCATTTTTGGTGTTCATGCCAAAAGTTTACCAGAACTTACCAATGATGTCAAGATGGCGAGCAGAATATTTGCTTTGACTGCATTTTGATTCCTATAACGGAATTTGGGCGGGCGGTGATCGTGGTTGCAGATCAATTGTTTCGCAGCATACTTGATGGAGTTTTGTTGCGTTTATTTGCATTTCGGTGATTGACTCTATACTATAGTATAGATGTTATACTGGTAATGATATGAGTCAAATGCTGACAATAGGCCAATTGGCCAGCAGGGCGGGGGTGGATGTCCAGACCGTGCGATATTATGAACGCAGGAATATTCTGTCAGCGACCGGACGAAAAAAGCCTGATTTCACTATCGATCACCCGGGATTTCGTTTTTACGCAGAGGATGCAGTCGATAAGATTAGATTCATCAAGAATGCCCAGCAACTGGGATTTACTCTGCAGGAAATTTCCGGGCTTCTTAAATTAAAGGTCAGTCATAAGTCTCACTGCGGGGTTGTAAAAAAGAAAGCTGAAGCCAAGCTTAAAGAGGTTCACGAAAAACTGCTTGGGCTGAAGGCACTTGAAAATGCGCTCTTTGAATTGATTAGTGCCTGTCGAAGGAAAACCAGGACGGATCCGTGCCCAATTCTAAAGAGTCTGGAAATTCATATGAGATCTGGGAGGAAAAAATGAAAGAGAAAATAGCGGGTATCGGGGCTGTTGTCACGGCATCTTTGGCGTCCGTATGCTGTCTGGGGCCCATTGTTCTGGCAGGATTGGGGTTGGGCGGAGTCGGTTTGGCAGCAGGTCTGGCGAAATATCGTTCCTTCTTTATAGGCGTGACCTCCGTTTTGTTGGGTGTTGCTTTTTATCTCACTTATCGCAAACGGAAGACGATTTGCGAGGATGGAAAGTGTGAGCTGCGGTCAGGCGGCAGAACAATGAAGATTTTCCTGTGGGGAGTGGCGGTGACAGTTTTGGTGTTGGCTACTTTCCCCAATTGGTCAGCCTTACTTGTTGCCAAACCTGCGCCGACTGTGAGCTTCAATGCCAGACAGGTAAAGCTTGCCATATCCGGCATGCATTGCGCTGCCTGTGCAATCAATATTGAGAAATCCTTAAATTCTGTGCCTGGAGTCAAGGCCGCATCCGTTGATTTTGATAATTCTGTGGCCATTGTTCATACGGACCCTGGCAAAATTTCGGAGGAAGCGATACTCCGGTCCGTCCAAGCCGCTGGTCCCTATAGTGCACACTTTATACAATAGTGTGGGATGGTTTACGCCGAATCCAATAGAAACACACGATGCATGCTGTAGGGTTTCCACGGTTACTTGCATCTGCCCTGGTTGCGGTAATCCCGGACGAAAAGTTTCAGCTCTAACCCTGGATCAGCACATTCCCGGTCCATTGAGGCGCGAATTTGGCGACGACGCAGCTTTCTGCCTGAATCCATCCTGCGAGGTTGTGTACTGCAATCGTTCCGGCCAGGTGGTGAGAAAAGGAGAGACTGTTCTTCCGGTCACCATTAAAGATTCCGGCGATGATGTTTACGTCTGTTATTGTTTCAAGTTCAAGCGCGGAGACGTGCGCGCGGATCTAAAAGGAAAAGTAAAGACGGATATTCCGGACCAAATCCGCAAAGGAGTTCAAGAAGGTCGGTGCGATTGCGAGAGGAAAAATCCCCAGGGAGCCTGTTGTCTCGGCAATGTCATGTTGACAGTCAGTTCTGTCAAAGCTGAACTTAATTTGAAATGAGGTGAAAAAACATCAGCGTTTTTGGGCTACAACCAGGCGAATGGTGTCCGTGTAAATAAAGGAATCCGTCAGTATTTCCCATTTGCGGGTTTTTAGGAACTCGAGTGTGCGGCGGTCGAATCCTGCCCGATAAACCCACCGCACCCAGGGAGCAATTGTTTTCATCCATAATCGCCGCCAAAGTTTTTGCGAATAAACATATTCCATCAAGATCAATTTTCCGGATGGGGCCAGGATGCGATGTGCTTCATCAAGGGCTTTCGACTGGACTTCGTTCGGCAGAACACAGAAGAGAAAAGTGGAAACAACCGAATTGAAAGTGCCGGATTCAAATTTTAAGTCCAATGCATCCATTTGTAATAGATTGACTTGAACGCCGATCTTTGCCGAACGGGAACGCGCCCGTTTCAGCATTCCGTTACTCAAATCAACGCCCGTTACTTCCGTCTCGGGCGGATAAAAGGGGATATTCAGACCGGTTCCGACTCCCAGATCCAGGGTTTTTCCCTGCGCGTGCGACCAAATGATGGGACGCAGTCCGCGATATCTGAACCGTTCCATTCCCCAGTCGAGCAGGTCGTACCATCTGGATATCCGGTCGTAATGATCATTCATGACGGCGTCGAGTCAAGGTGCGGACTGTTTCAGATGAAGTTTGATTTTATTCTTTGATTCTCTGGACAAGGATTGGTCAGACAAAAAAGTGTTTGCATTGGCCGCCCATTCATTTACGAGCCGTCTTAACAGGTGCAACTGTCTCATATAGGTGGGGCAGACTTTGCATAACATTAGATGAGTTTTGAGATTCAGTTTTTCCCAAAACGGAAGGTTATGATCCATTGATTCCGAGATCAATCGGGATGCTTCCTCACAGGTAATCATTTTAAGTCCCATGGTATTTCCTATTTAAACCAGTTCTTTTCCAAACAAATTTTCAATTGGTTACGGGTTCGGTGAAGCATGACCCATAAGTTAGTCGCGGATACGCCAAAAATCTTACAGAGTTCATCGCTTTCCACTTGATCCGCTTCGCGCATGAGAAAGATTTGTTTCATTTTTTCAGGCAGTCGGTCCAGACATTTTTGAAGGGTTTCCCGCAGGGCGCTATTCTCAGCGATGCTTTCCGGCGTGATATTCCATTCCCGGACTTTCGGCAACGGGGCAGTTCGTGTGGAGTCATTAGTCGTGCCAGAAAAAGCAGTTTCTTCAATCGAAATGGTATTATTTTGAGCTCTGAAATAATCCATGATTTTGTGTTTGAGAATGGCGATCAGCCAGGTTTGATGCGACGACTGCCCGCGAAAAGAGCCCTGTGACTTGAGCGCGGCAACGAAAGTTTCCTGAACTAGGTCTTCCGCAACTGCGGTATTTTGAACCCGTACCAGCGCGAAACGGTACAGGATATCTGCATATTGTTCGACCCAAAGATCGCTTGCGATATTCTGCCTGTCATTACTGACTTGTGCCGGTTCGGTTCCGGGTTTATCCATAACCCGATTATACCTGTTCAGAAACTCCAACTCAAACAGAGGCGCACCCAAAACTGTCTGTAAGGTTTTTGGGAAATGGACGACTAACCACTAAATACTTGTGCGGTATGCCGGTCGGCCCGCCCCCACGAAGCCGCCGGCCCGCTGCACAAACCGAGGAGGAACGAAATAGAATGACGATCGGAATCTTGATTTTATGCGCGGGTTTGTTGTTGTCTTACGTGAACGGCGCCAACGATAATTTTAAGGGTGTTGCGACTTTGTTCGGAAGCGGAACTTCCGACTACAAACGCGCCCTTTACTGGGCAACAGTGACCACATTTTTTGGATCCGTAGCCGCGCTCATTCTTGCCCAGGGGCTGGTCGCGTCCTTCAGCGGAAAAGGTCTTGTTCCCAACTCACTGGTGCATGCGCCATTTTTTATTTTCTCCGTTGCCTCGGGCGCCGGCTTAACCGTTTATCTTGCTACTCTTACCGGGTTCCCAATCTCTACCACGCATGCTTTGGTAGGAGGTTTGGTCGGAGCAGGTATGGTCAGCGGCAACAGCATTAATTTCAACAAGCTTTGGGTCAGTTATTTTCTGCCGCTTCTTTTCTCTCCGCTCGCGGCGCTGGTTTTAACCCGGTTGGTTTATTCTGTATTTCAAAGCGCAAGAAAAAAGTGCGGAGTGAGCGGTGAAATATGTTTGTGCGTTGATGGCAGGAACGAAATCGTTGCAATTGCTCCGGATGGAACCGCGGTATTGAAATCAACAGGTTTGACCTTGACTGTTGATCAGCTTTCCGAATGTCAAACGCGTTATCAGGGAACTGTCATTGGGTTTAGTGCGCATGAAGTTTTAAGCCGCCTTCATTATCTATCTTCTGGAATGGTCAGTTTTGCCCGTGGACTCAATGATACACCCAAGATCGTTGGTTTGTTGATCGCAGCGCAATTGATGGGAATCTCTGATGCCATTCTGTGGGTTGCGCTGATCATGGCGGTCGGTGGACTATTGCAGTCGCATAAAGTGGCCCGCACGATGAGCAAACGAATCACTTCAATGAATCATGGGCAGGGATTTGCGGCAAATCTGGTCGCAGCATTGCTGGTTACTCTGGCGTCGGTCTTTAGCTTGCCGGTATCTACCACTCATGTGACTTGCGGAGCTATTTTTGGTATTGGCCAAGTTAGCGGCAAGGCGGACTGGAGTGTAATCAGAAATATTTTGATGTCCTGGATGGTTACGCTGCCGGTATCCGCGCTCTTGTCCGGGTTCATTTTATATGTACAGCAATAGCAAAGGGAGGCAGTTTATTATGACAGCAAAATCAGAACTCAAAGAATCATCAATTCTTTATAAACCCAAACTTGAAACCTGGAGCAAAGACGGATTCGGTTTTTTTCTGGACGGGAATGCTCCTAATTGGATTGCGTCGGACCAGAGGGGCTCTCAGATTGTGTCTTGGATTGACGGGCGGAAAACTTTCGGCGACATAGTACGGCTTTACTCTCAAACTCAAGGCGTGGATGTTGCAAAGGCGTGGCTCCACTGCAATGTTTTTTTGCGTGACGCGATTGGCAGGGGT
>CAYHWZ010000099.1:0-7793 GCA_964359975.1 uncultured Elusimicrobia bacterium
GGATGGCTGTTCCAATTGTTTGCGGAAATTTGCGGGTGCGCTCTGCGGATTTTTGAGCGCGTCCAGCACAATTTCAACAATATCGTCTGTTGAAACCATTTTTATTCAGCCGTACCGTTGACTGTCTTAGAACGCGCCTTCGACTTTTTTCAGATATTTTTCCAGATCGTCGTGCGGGCGCGGGATAACGTGCACGCTGACCAGTTCGCCGACCTTCTGAGCGGCGGACGCGCCTGCTTCCACGGCTGCGCGCACAGCACCTACTTCACCGCGGCAGATAGTGGTCACCAACCCGGACCCGATTTTCTCAAATCCCGCCAGCCGCACCTTTGCGGTTTTGGCCATTGCGTCCGACGCCTCTATCATTCCGACCAGACCCCGTGTTTCAATCATTCCTAATGCTTCCCTCACCATGTCAGCCATCTTGTTTTGAACCTCCTTGGATGTAACTTAAATCAATATGCGGTCAATACTTTCCTTCGCCTGCGTTCTTTCCTGTGGCAATGGCCACGGATGCGGATGCGCCGAGCCGCGTGGCTCCTGCGGCCACCAGTTTCTTGGCAAATTCAAAATCGCGCACACCGCCGGACGCTTTGATTCCCATCTGCGGCCCTACGGTCTGGCGCATGAGCTGAATGTCCTCGACTGTTGCTCCGCCCGACGAAAAACCTGTGGAAGTTTTCACAAAATCCGCGCCTGCCTGTTTGGAAAGTTCGCACGCTTTCACTTTTTCCGGGTTGGTCAGGAGCGAAGTTTCCAGGATCACTTTCAGCACTTTGCCGCGCGTGGCATCGCGCACCGCCTGAATATCGTCGAGCGCAAGCTGGTAATTGCCTGACTTCATGGCGCCGACGTTCAGCACCATGTCGATTTCGTCCGCGCCGTTGGCAATCGCGTCGCGCGCTTCAATGGCTTTCACCGTCGGAGTTGTGGATCCGAGCGGGAACCCGATGACAGTGCAGACCTTCACACCGCTGCCGCGCAAAAGCTGGGCCGCAAGCGGCACATAGGACGGGTTGATACAGACCGAAGCAAAACAGAATTTGCGCGCTTCTTCGCAGAGTTTGCCGACTTCTTCCTGCGTGGCGTTGGGTTTGAGCAAAGTGTGGTCAATCATGCGGGCAATGGGGTTGCAGGATTCGCTCGGATGACAGACCCCGACGCGGTCAGCGCCGAGTTCGAGCACGTCCTTTTCACTGAGCTGGACCAGCGGCGTACAGGACGGGCACTGTGCATTATGCGAGTGACCGCCGTCATCCATGCGGATAGGCGCGGGCTTTGGCAGAGGGCTCCACGCTCCCGGCTGACCGCTGAAAACTTTGCCGGCAGTGCCGATAGTCACGCGCGGTTGGTGCATGGTCTGAAAACTGGGCGTGAGCGCAGGAGATGACGGCGCGGCCTTTGACGGATTCGCGGACGGAGCGGGCGGAGATTTTTCGACGGACGGTTTTGCGCCCGGCACTGCAAGCAGACCTTTTTCCGCCAAAGTTTTCACCACTTCTCTAACGATTCGTTCGAGTTCGTCGCTCATATTAATGATATTTTGAAGATACCCTCTCCCGGGTTACAGAATCCACAATGCCGCATATTACCAGACGCACCGGCGCCTTTTTATCGTTCAAAATGATCCGCGCGGAGTTGCCTTCGTCCACTATCAGTACCGTGTCGCCCGGCCCTGCTCCGAACTTTTTGTCCACCGCCAGGCTCGGTTCACCTATTAACTTGCCGGACACACCGTCGAGCGGCTGGACCAGGAGCAGTTTACCGTGCTCAAGAGCCGGATGTTTTTTAGTTGCCCAGACATTTCCCACCACGCGTGCCACTTGCATTAAATTGTCACTTCCTCGGCTCGATATTGCGGGTCCATTCCTGCACATTCACACCGTCAACAATCCCGACCACTGCTGCGTCCACCGGCGGAGTGTCGGCCATCGAGTTGCCGCCCACAGCCACAGCTGCTTCCCGTGCCGCAACCCAAAAAACAAATTCGCCTGCGCCTGCGCCGACAGTGTCCACTGCCACGATGGGATCGCCTTTCGGGACTTTTTCCCAGGTCATGGGCTGGATGACAAGCAGTTTGGAGCCCTCCAGAGATTCATATTTTCTGGAAGCCATCACGCGCCCGATGACTTTACCGGCGTGCATCTTATTTCCCGCCCGGCGCGCACTGCGCAATTTTTTTAATTCTTCTCAAATGTCTTCCTCCGGCAAACGGCGTGGACAGCCATGTTTTCACCATTCTGAAAGCCGTGCTCTGCGGAATCATCCTCGCCGACAGACAAAGCACATTGGCGGAATTGTGTTCCGATGCCAGCGCCGCTGTTTTCACGTTCCAGCACACAGCCGCGCGGATTTTGGGAAACTTGTTAGCCGCCATGCTCATCCCGATACCCGTGCCGCAGACTAAAATCCCGCGATCCGCCCGGTCCAGCGAAACTGCCTGCGCCACTTTCCGCGCGTAGTCCGGATAATCGCACGAATCTTCCGAATAGCATCCCACGTCCAGCACTTTGTGGCCAAGTTTTGTCAGCAAAGACATCAACTCTTTTTTCCGTCTGTGACCTGCATGGTCCGACCCTAAAGCGATTTTCATAACGATGCTGAATACTTCCTTTCAATTTCAATAATTTTGTTCAGCCGCCGTTGGTGCCTTTCCCCGCCGAAAGGAGTTTCCAGCCAGCCCTTAACAATTTCCTGCGCAGCCAGTTCGCCAATCATTTTGCCGCCGAGACAGAGCACATTGGCGTCGTCGTGTTCGGATGCATACTTTCCGGTCAACTCATTGTAAGCGCAGACCGCGCGGATACCGGGCACCTTGTTCGCAGCCAGAGTCATACCGCCGCCGGTTCCGTCCACGAGCAGACCCTTGTCAAACTCTTTCCTCTTAATAGCTTCCGACACCAGAAGCGCAATGTCCGGATAATCCACAGCCGATTCCGAATAGCATCCGAAATCCGTCACCGTATGGTTGAGCGATTGCGCGTACTTTTTCAGCTTTTCTTTCAGCGCGAAACCGCCGTGATCCGACCCGACGACAATATTCAAAGAACTGTGACTCAGCTCGTCAGCGCTTTGTGCAGCGACGCATGCGCATACGGTATCACCACCTGCGAGACCAGCATACCGTCCTTCTTAATAGTCTCAACGCCAGCGCTCACCGCGGCCCGCACAGCGCCCACTTCGCCTGTCAGCACGACCATACCTTTACCGCCGGGCTGGTTCCGCGCTTCGATCAAAGTGACCGTGGCCTTTTTCACTGCCGCGTCCGCAGCATAAATCGCCGAAGCCATTTCCTTGGTTTCAATGATTCCCACAGCTTCCAAAGACGGCACCTTAATGCGCGCCTTGAGAGCAGGCATGATCTGTTCGTGCACATTCTGAATGATGAAATGGTCGAGTGTAGAATTGCCAGCTATATTCAACCCTACGGACATGGAAGACTGAATTTCCGCGAGTTCACCGCCGAGCACAATGACATATTTGCCGCGCGGGAGCATGGTGGTCATCAGCACTTCGACTTCCGCGGCCTTGACCATGGCGTCGAGCGATTCAATCCCTTTTGCCAGCGAACTTGTTTCCAAAAATCCTACGGATGGTTTCATTGAATGCGTCCTCCTGTGCCTCTATACCAGCTTTTTTTTCAAAAGTTCTTTCTGCAAAATCCTGTCCTGTTCAGCCCGTGCGCGCACGATATAGTCATTGAGCTTGATATGCTCTTTCAGGTCGCGCTGGTCGTGGATGGAAAATTCCACCCCGTACAGATGTTTGCGACCTTTACCCTGCACATGCCGCACAACGCCGGTCAGGTCGAGCGAAATCCCGTTGGTCAAAATGAATACGGTACGGATCTTTTCTCCGGTCGTAAGCATGCTTTCCGACACAAACCGCATACCGCGCAGAGAAATGTCGAGCAGTTCACCCTCGCCGCTCAGCCCTTTGGCCGCGACAAAAGTGAGCGGACTGCCTTCAACGATGCGGATGAACCTGCGTTTTTCAAGAGACATTTTAGTTCTCCTTTACGCAATCCTGAAATATCCGACCATCGAACAATGCAGCGGCCGCGAAAAATGCGTGGGCTTTGTCAGCCCGTCGCCCGTCGGAGTGCCGATGGACATGGTGGCAAACCCTTCGCCCATGCCGAGCCCCATGAAATTCGGACCGTTCTTCACAAAAATGGAACAAGCCAATGCGCGCGCGGCTTTGGTGATGTTGCCCACGTGCATGGAATAGATGGACGCAGTATGATGATTGTGACCTTCCACCTCGACGGCAAGCGCAATGGCCGCGTCAATGTCCCGCACGCGGGTGATAGGCAGCACCGGCATAAGCTGCTCGACCCAGACATAAGCATGGTCATTGGGCACTTCGCCCCAGAGCAGCTGCACGGAATCCGGCAGATTGAGCCCGATAGCGCGAGCAATGATATTGGCATTTTTTCCGACGAAATCACGGTTCAGCGCGGGTTCTTTACCGGCTTCAGAAAATTTAAACGCAAGTTTTGCCAATTCATCCATCTGCGCTCGGGTCAGTTCATACCCGCGAGGGTCTTTCCTTAATTCCTGCAAAAGCCGTTCCGCCGCCGCGTCAGTCACAACCACTTCTTTTTCGCCTGTGCACAGCACGCAGTTGTCAAAAGAGGAACCGTCAATAATCCCGCGCGCCGCTTCTTTCATATCAGCAGTTTCATCCACAATCACCGGCGGATTACCCGGCCCGGCGCAGACAGTTTTGCGCACCACACCGGCAGTCATGGCCACACGCACAATCGCCGGCCCGCCGGTCACAATCGTCATGTTGGCTTTCGGATGCCGCAAAAGCGCGACTGTAGTTTCCTGCGAAGCCGCTTCAACCGTTGTAATCAGACACGCAGGCCCGCCTGCCGCCTGCACAGCGCGGTCCAAAATCTTCATGGTTTCCTGACAAGTTTTCTTTGCCGCAGGATGCGGAGCAAATACCACCGCATTGCCCGCGGACAGAATGGAAATAGTATTGTTGATAATAGTTGCGGCGGGATTGGTTGAAGGAGTGACACTGGCCACCACGCCGAACGGCGAATACTCGACTAGCGTCAGCCCCTTGTCGCCGGTGTACGCTTTGACCGGCTGGAGATCTTCGACACCGGGAGTTTTCAGCGAGACCAGGATATTTTTCTGGACCTTGTGTTCCCATCGTCCGAGCCCGGTTTCCTGCACTGCCATTTTGGCGAGTAGTTCCGCGTTATCGTACCCGGCTTTGCGGATAGCGTCAATAATCTGACGCCGCGTCTCCAGACCCATTTCCTGAAAAACCTTTTGCGCGCGCCCGGCAGTTTCCCCAGCCGAGTCCACGGACGAATGCAGAACACCTCCGGATGCCGCGCCGCCTGTTCCGCTGCCGGCCGAATAACTCCGCGGCGGTTCCAGAGAAACATTACCCAATCGTTTCAGGATTTCCTGCACCAGGGCTTGCACTTCACTCTCTTGTAATGGCATCATTGGCACCCAGAGACCAGCAACAAGTGACGGGCAAATAGTGACCAGAGACGAGCAACAAGCGCCAAGTGTCCTTCACAGTCCCCGGCTGCCTGCTACTGTTTTCTAGTTACCAGTTACCGCTACTTGTTACTGCCTTTTGTTCCGGCAAAGTCAGTGCTTTTTGAAAACACCTGGTTGCCGTCACATTCCACATAGTCCACGACTGCGAAGATAGTGCAGTCCACGGGATTACCTTCGGTCTGGCGGGTTTGACGCGCAGAAGAACCCTGCACAATCAATACCAGTTCGCCTTCGCCGGACCCGACCGCGTCAATAGCCACGAGCGGGTTTCCTTTGGACGCGCCTTCGAGATCCACGGGCTGAACCAGCAGCAGTTTCATGCCCACGAGTTTCTCGTCTTTGCGGGTGCAGACCACATTGCCCACAACTCTAGCGAATAACATAATTTAAAAGAAGGTATGAGACCGTGAGCTATGAGGGATGAGACAACAACACAAAGCATTTGTTCGTTGCTGTTGTCTCATCCCTCTGCCCTCATCTCTCATCTCTCTTTACTTCTTCCCTCTGTTCAAAGTTTCCGGCAATGAGATGGGCATTTTGCCTTCAAGGTCGGGATGCGGTTGGGGAATGACATGCACTGCCACCAGTTCTCCGACTTTTTGTGCTGCTGCTGCGCCTGCGTCGCACGCGGCTCTGCACGCTGCCACTTCTCCGCGGAAAAGTACCGTGACCAGACCGGACCCGATCTTTTCCCAACCTACCATTTTCACATTTGCTGCTTTGACGGCTGCGTCGCCTGCTTCAATCAACGATACCAGCCCTCTTGTTTCAATCATGCCAAGCGCTTCCATTCAGTTACCTCCTAGATGAACCCGCTATTTTAAAACTTTGAGCCGCGGATTCGAACTGGCTCTTGTACTCGCTGAATTTGCCCGGTTCAGCCGACCCGGAAACATTGTGTCCTCTTGCACCGTCCGTCAACCAGTACTGCACAATCCGGTGTTTCTTACCTGAAATCATCTGCGAAAAAACCGCCCACCGCGCTTCCTTCCCGTCGATAATTGTTTTTCCGGTCTCGCTTTCCACCAAAAATTCAGGGTCGCGCTGCACATCCGCCCATCGTTCCTGAAAATACTGTTCAGCGGACATGTTCCGCCCCAATTCTTCGGACCAGACCATCAAGTAGGGACCGGTATAATGACTTGCAATCACCGTGCCCCCCTGATCTTTCTGTTTTACCGACCACCCTTTCGGGAACTCAATGGAAAAAAAATTGTACGAAGTTCTTGCCGTATTTATTTTTACTTTTGCCGCCGCAGGTTTCTTCGCGCCGTGCGCCGGAAAAATCGAGATGCCTGCCAAAACCAGAACCGCGGAAAAAGCGCGCCAGCGGTTCCCTGCAGACAACATCAGAGCATCATGGCCTGGTCGCCGTTTTTTACGCCGAGCCCGTTGCCTTCGTCTGTGTCCAAGTGACATTCCAGCTTCATATCTTCGCGCACGCGGCAGAGCACAGTCAGCACGCCGTCGCGCGGAGGAGTACCCACACGGATTTTGGCGTACTCCATATTTTTAACGCCGAACTGTTCCGCTTCACTCGGATGAAAATGGATGTGCCGCATCTGGACCAGCGCGCCTTCTGTAAGATGAACCTCGCCTTTCGGCCCGATGAGCGTAATGGGTGCGGAACCTTTCACATTCCCTGAATCCCGCACCGGCACATTGATGCCGAGTGTGAACCCGTCCGTGCGCGAAAGCTCAATCTGGTCATACGTGCGGAACGGCCCGATGAGACGCACTTTATGGATTTCGCCTTTCGGACCTTTAAGCGTGACAGTTTCCTTGCAGGCGAACTGACCGGGCTGGATGAGGTCGCGGATATTGGTGGGCTGAGCGCCGGGCCCGAACAATTTTTCAAAAGTCTCTTTGGTGCAGTGCCAGTGGCGGTTGGAAATATTGACGATAATCGGTTTTTTTTCGCGGTCAATCCGCTGCATGATAGTCTCCGTTATTTTTTTCGCCAGTTCATCGGACATGGCTTTGATTTATTGGAACTTCACAATCCGCGTGAAGTCCGCTGCTTTCAGACTTGCTCCGCCCACCAGACCGCCGTCAATGTCCGGCTTGGCCATGAGCGAGTCAATGTTGTCAGGTTTGACCGAGCCGCCGTAGAGAATGCGGCTCCCGATTGCAATTTCCGCGCCGTAAAGTTCCACGAGCAGTTTGCGGATGAGCGCGTGCATTTCCTGCGCCTGTTCCGGCGAGGCAGTCTTGCCCGTGCCGATAGCCCAGCCCGGTTGGTATGCGACAACCAGTTTG
>CAYHWZ010000100.1:0-7768 GCA_964359975.1 uncultured Elusimicrobia bacterium
GAATAGTCCGCGATATATTGCTGGACAAGCCCGTGCGCGAAGATATAGATGTCACAATCTGCGGCGGGGAAGTCCGTCCTCTTGCGGAGAAAGTGTCCGCTAAATGGCGCGCGAAACTCCAATCCCACAACGAGTTCCTCACCTTCCGCCTTGACATGAACGATGGCTCGCATCTGGACCTGATTACAGCGCGGCAGGAAACGTATCCGCATCCGGGGTCGCTCCCCTCAGTCCGGCCCGGCACGTTGGAATCCGACATTCACCGCCGTGATTTCCGCGTCAATGCCATCGCCTGTTCACTGGAAAAGCAGAGCTGGGGAAAAGTTTCAGACCTTGCAGGCGGTATTGCAGATCTGGCGAAAAAAAGAATATCGGTCCTTCACAACCTCAGTTTCACCGACGACCCGACGCGCATATTCCGCGCTGCCAGATTTGCCGCGCGCCTGAAATTCAAATTGGAACCTGCAACTCATCAGCTCATTATTAGCTCTATAAAAATCAATTCACTCCAAACCATTTCCCAGGACCGCATCCGCGCCGAACTGGAAAAAATCCTCGCGGAACAAGACGCCGCATCGCCGCTCAAACTGCTGTCGGATTGGGGCGTACTGACCGCCATTCATCCCGACCTGCCCGCGCCTCCCGCGCAGTTGTCCAAACCAGCGTCTACCGACGGGAGCATGGCTCTTACAGTGCGCTTGAGTCTGTGGCTCGCGGCTGTACCATCCGAAACCCCGGAAATCCTTTCTCTGCTGAATTTTCCAGCCGCACTGCAGGAAAAAGTGTCAGCGTCCGTCAGTTTGTACCGCCACCTGCTATCCGGCACAGCGGTGACAGACCTCCCGCAGAAAGAACTTTTCGCGGAAACGCGCACTTTTTTCAATATCGTATCTGTCCGGAACAATCGTCTCAAAACCCGCTGGACCAGCTTGGAAAAATGGCTGAAATCACGCCCGATGATCAATGGAGCAGACCTCCAAAAACTCGGACTTGATCCCGGACCCAGGTACAAGGAAATCTTCCGACGGATATCCCTTGCCCGGTACGAAGGTAAATTGCAGACCAGGGAACAAGAGTTAGCGTTGGCCGCTTCGCTGTGCCGGTGAAAACCGGTATTCGGATTTTTTTCAGCCGGATTCCGGCTTTCGACGACATTGACAACCCCAAAGGTGTTTGTTAGAATAGCAAAATGCGAAAAAAAATCGTCGTTGTGACGGGGAGCAGCGGCACTATCGGTACCCGCCTGTGCGAATATCTGTTCACGCAAAAGCAGTTTCACATTATCCCCGTCGACTGGAAAAAAAATCCCTGGAATAATGAAATAAATCAGCGCACCGTGCGTGTGGACCTGCGCAATTCCGCGGCAACATTCAAGAAACTCCCAAAACAAGCCGATCAAGTCATCCATCTTGCATCCAATGCGCGCGTGTACGACCTTGTGAAAGAACCCAAACTGGCCTGCGACAATATGCTGACCACATTCAACGTCCTGGAATACGCCCGTCACCGGGCTCAGGGAATCATATTTGCTTCATCGCGCGAAGTGTACGGTGGTACATCCGATTACGTGCACGCCGAACAAAAAGTGGATATCCGCATGTGCGAGAATTCGTACGCCGCGTCCAAACTGGCCGGCGAAGCCATGGTCTGGTCCTATTTCCGGAGTTACCATCTGCCGTTCATCATATACCGTTTTGCCAACGTGTACGGGATGTATGATGTCAGCAACCGCGTCATCCCGTTTTTTCTGCAGAAACTTTCCAAAAATCTCCCGATCTCAATCTACGGCAAAGACAAACTCCTCGACTTCACCTACATCGACGACACGATACACGGATTGACCCTGGGAATGAACCGGTTTTCCAAAGTTTGCAACAATGCCTATAATATTGCGTCCGGAGCCGGCGTGCGTATTGTCAATCTTGCCCACGACCTTAAAAATAGATTGAATTCGCGTTCTAAAATATCCATCACAGACAACCGTACCGGCGAAATGGTCAGATTTGTCGCGGATATCCGTCTTGCAAAAAAGCGGCTTGGTTACAGACCGCTGGTGACCATGCGTGACGGATTGGACCGTTCCGTCGAGTGGTACCGTTCCTGCGGACTTGTCCGCCCGTCGGCGGCGTAAAATGAATCCTACCGCCGCAGCGCCGGAAATATCCGTAGTCGCCCCTGTTTACAATGAGGAAAAAGTCCTGCAGATGTTCTATGACCGGACATCAGCCGCGCTGAAACAGAATACCGGACAATACGAAATCATTTTTGTGGACGACGGGAGCAGCGACCAAACTTTGCCCATGCTCAGGATAATCGCAGCGCAGGACACCCATGTCAGAGTGCTGAGTTTTTCGCGGAATTTCGGGCACCAGACCGCGGTCAGTGCTGGACTCGAGTACAGCCGCGGACAAGGAGTCATGGTCATTGACGCGGACTTGCAGGACCCTCCTGAACTCATCACCCGTTTTGTAGAGGCATGGAAAGAAGGATATGAGGTGCTCTACGCAGTCCGTGAAAAAAGAAAGGAGGACATTTTCCGCCGGTCCGCCTACTTTATTTTTTACAGATTTCTGCGTTCAGTCGCCACTATAGACATTCCGCTCGACTCAGGCGATTTCTGCTTCATGGACCGCAAGGTCGTGGACACCATCGTGGGCATGCCGGAAAAAAACCGGTTCATCCGCGGATTGCGCGTGTGGAGCGGTTTCCGTCAGAAAGGCGTCACTTATGAGCGGCAGGAGCGCGCCGCCGGTCCCTCGCACTACACTTTCGGCAAACTCGTCAAACTTGCTTTCGACGGGATTACCTCATTTTCAACCGCGCCGCTCCGTCTGGCCAGTTACCTCGGATTCGTGATAGCACTGTTCAGTTTCGGTGAAATCGCTTACGCGCTGTTCGCAAAATATTACCTGCGTATCAAACTCGAAGGGTGGACCACGATCGTCGTGCTCTGCTCTTTTATCGGCGGCATACAGCTCATTATTTTAGGAGTTATCGGCGAGTATATCGGCCGCATTTATGTCGAGGTGCAGAACCGTCCGCTATATATTCTCAAGGAAAAAATCGGGTTATGATCGCCGGCTTGCACCGCTGTTTCCGTCAGTGAAATAATGAAAAAAAGCGTGGGCATTGTAGGGGGCGGCATCGCGGGTATGTCGGCGGCCTACGAACTGGCAAAAAAAGGATATCAAGTCAGCGTGTTCGAGAGGGACGAAATGCTCGGCGGTCTGGCAGGTTCGTTCAGAATCGAAGGCGAGTATCTGGAAAAATTCTACCATCATATCTTTGTCACCGACACTCAGATCATCTCCTATCTGAAAGAACTGGGCCTTGAAGAGCGGCTTTTGTGGCTTTCGAGCAGGGTGGGAGTTTATTACGCCAACTCCATCTACCGTTTCACTTCGCCGCGCGACCTTCTGCAGTTCAGTCCGCTCACTTTGTGGGACCGTATCAGACTGGGACTTGGCACTCTTTATATCCGCGGCATCAAGGACTGGAAACGGCTCGACTCTCTCACCGTCAGAGAATTCGTCACGAAATATATGGGGGAGAATGTTTACCGCGTGGTGTGGCAGCCGCTTTTTCAGAGCAAGTTCGGCAAACACGCGGACCAGGTTTCCGCGGCGTGGCTGTGGAGCAAACTGAATATCCGCGGTCCCAAAAATAAGCGGCTGAAAGAAGTGCTGGGCTATCTGGACGGCGGTTTCGGGCTGATGTTTGACGAGCTGGAAAAAAGAGTCCTGAGCATGGGGGGCAAGATTTACAAGAACGCGCCAGCGGAGAAAATCGCTGTTGTCGACGGTAAACTTGAGTCTGTGACAGTCAACGGGACTGTCCATCGTTTTGACCGGCTCATCTGCGCGGTCCCAATTCCCATATTTCTGAACCTGACATCCGGACTGCCCGGCGATTACCGTCAGCGGCTCGCGCAGATTGAGTACCAGAACTCGGTCTGTCTTATTCTTAAACTCCGCAAACCGCTCAGCGACACTTACTGGCTCAATATCAACGATATCAACGTGCCTTTTGTCGGCGTTATCGAGCATACCAATTTTCACGCGAAAGACGCGTACGGCAACTATCACATTGCTTACATTTCAAAGTACACCAACCGCGAGGACCCGCTTTTTGCCATGAACAAGGACGAACTGCTCAACGTATATTTTCCGCACCTGAAAAAAATCTTTCCGAAACTTGAGAGAGACTGGATCATTGATTCTTCTCTCTGGAGGGAAAACTATACGCAGGCCATCACCACGGTGAACTATGCCGCGCGCGTGCCCGGATATAAAACGCCGGTGAAAAATCTGTATCTTGTCACCATGGCCCAGGTTTTTCCCGAAGACCGCGGCATGAACTACGGTATCAAGACAGCTCAGCAGTTGGTGGACCAGATTCTCGCCGAGCAGGAATAAGAGCATAACATGACGCCGGATACTGCGCAGTCCGGACAAAAATCCAGCCAGTTTTTGACGTGGGGCGTGAGTCTTGCAATCTTTTCTGCGGCCTTTGCGGCAACGCATTTCATCGCATTCAAGCGGGATGTGCCGATAGACCTGCCGCCTTTGATTGACCGGACGTTCAGAATGTTCCACGGACAGCTCCCTTACCGCGATTTCTATTGTCCGACCACGCCGGGCACTTATCTTGTGCAGGCATTTTTGTGGAAAATGTTCGGCGCCACCGTCGAACCCATGAAGATTTATATTGCGGCGCTCAATGGTATTCTCGGCGTCCTGCTGTTCGGTTTTCTGAGACGGCTGAAAGTTGCGGCGCTGCCGTCCCTGCTCTTCACCCTGCTGTTTCTGGCCTGGTCGCCCAACACTTTGATGAGTCATCCATGGTACGATTCGGATGCGTCCGCTTGCGCGCTGGTGTTTTTGTTCTGTCTGCATCGTGCGCTGAAAGAGGAGGGACTGCACTGGTCGTTGCTGGCCGGTGTTTTCAGCGGGTTGGCGTTTCAGTTCAAGCAGAATGTCGGAATGGCCTGCGTGCTTTTGCTTGCCGCGGTCCTGCTGTTTGAACTCCGTAACAAAGACAGATGGAAGGCGCTGGGGCTGTCACTCATAGGTTCAGCGATGATTATCGCGCCGCTGTTTGCGGTTTACGCGGCAAAGGGCTCATTGCCCGACCTGCTCAACTGGACGTTCCGTTACGCATCGGAATCAAAGCTGGCCCGTTTCGGCAGTACATCCGGATTTGTCCTCAGTCCTTTGCACAGTCTGTTATATGCGCGGGGCAACAATATGTTTCTCTGGCTCTGGTTCGCGCTGTACGGGCTGGCAACTGTTCTGATAGAGTATAGGATATTTTCCGCTACCGACGAGGAATTGAAAAAGGATGCGCGCCATTGGCGTTTGTTGAACGCGGTCTCGTTCCTCGTCACCTACTCGCTCATGATTTCCAACGCGGGACTGGTTTACCAGATACACATGATATTTTTGTGGGTTCCCATTCTGTCGCTTTACCGGTATTTCCCGGTTGGCTTGAAATGGAAGAACAGTGCCCTGGCTCTGGTGGTGGCCGCGCTTGTTTTTCAAAGTCTGAGAATCGGATTCTTGAGGAAAAGGTTCACGGCGCCGGACAGTTCGGTCATGAGCTATCTGTTCAAAGCTCCGGCGCTGAAAGGGTATTATTATGAGGAGAAAGAAGGCAGACAAATTGACGCGCTGGTGGACTTTTTTATCTCAAATCTGAAACCGGGCGAAAACTTGTTTGTCTTTCCGCACCCGCAGATACTTTATTGCGCGCTCGGCATACTGCCGCCGACGAAAGTGACGCATTTTCTGGTCGGCGGACAGGACACACGGGCAAAGGACCAGCCGGAAATAATTGATTCGCTCAGCGGCAGGAATGTGCGGTGGGCTGTTCTGCGGAAAAGGGACGACCGCGCGTACCCGTTGATATCCGACTATGTTGCCGGTCACTTTGAAGTGCGCGAAACATTGGATGACTTTGTCATTCTTTACAGGCCGGACGACAATTTTACCGCTTCAGCAAAATCCAGAAAGCAGGTCGCAGAACTGGTCCGATGAACAAAAACCGTAAGAAAAATGCGGCTCCTCCCGTCGAGACAGATTACCTTGCAGTTTCGCTGTTCACGCTGATATCCATTGCCGCTCTATGGCTCTGTTTCGGCCACTACCAGCTTTGGGGTTCGCATCTGGCGACAGCTTTCATACCGCGATTTCCGCTTGTCCCGACCGCTGCGCTTATTTTTCAGAATATTGAGCTGGCTTTTAAGGGATATTCCGGCACATACGCGCGTGCTGCCGCAGGTTACACGGTGTTCGCATTTATGGCGCTGTCGTTTCTTTCAATCGGCAGGATGCTGTTTCACCTGATTTTCAAGTTCAGGACACAGCCCGGCGCAGGGGACGAATTGGATCCGCTGGAAAGAATCGCGCTCTACTATATGTTGGGCGCGCTGTGCATGAGTCTTTTTTGGCTGGGAATGGGATTGATGGGACTGCTCAGTCCGGTACTTGCTTTTATCGTTGGGCTTGTGGCCTGCGCTTCGCTGTTTTTCCAGAGCCGCCTGCTGAAAGGCGTTTCCGCTCCCGTTGCGCCGAATGTCATCCGGCAAAATTTATGGACATGGTTCAAGTCACTGCCTTTCGGCGAAAAAATAATGGTCACTATTCTCATGTTGATACTTCTGCTGCTGTCCACGAACGGTATCCGTCTGCAGAGTTACATGGACACTCTCGGTGTGAACATCGCATTGCCCAGTCTGTTCATCAATGCCGGCAGAGTCATGAGTTGGCCCAACCATATACATTCTTTTCTCCCGATCAATCTTGAGATGCTGGTCATGTGGGCGCTTTTGCTCAAATCTGAAATGGCCGCCACTATGCTCATGTGGGGCTGGCTGGTCACGCTTGTTCTGCTGATATGGGGATTTTTCAGACGGTACACGGGTAATCTCGCGGCTCTGTGCACGATATTTGTGGTGATCTCAGCGAGTCTTGTTGTTCACGCGTCGCTGATGATAAAAACGGACCTGCCGCCGGCGCTGTTCCTAGTCGCGCATTATTTTGCTTTGATTGAAATGCTGAACAGGCGCTCGAATCCCGGACAACATCCGCAGCGGTGGGCTTTGCTTGCGGGTATACTTTGTGGCGGAGCAGTGGGATTGAAATTAATCATGCTGCCGGCAGCGCTTTTTTCAAGCTTGCTGGTTCTGGGCAGCGACATCTATTATTATGCGAAAAAGAGAGAGCAGTTTGTCCCGCTCACGCTCTGGTGGTTTGGCGGAATGCTGTTTGTAATGTTCCCGTGGATCTTACGTTCCATCGTCAATACAGGCAACCCGCTTTACCCGTTTTTCAGCAGTCTGCCGATTTTCAAACTTGTGCGGCCGTGGCATGCCACTATCCGCGGCGACATATCCATTGCTCATTATGGGTGGGGAGGATTGAAAGATTTGGTGACCGGCCTGTGGCTGACAAGCGGTACGCCTCCGTCCATTTCGCCGCCGTCGTGGGGACCGTCGCTCATGTTCATCCTGATGTCCGTGTTTTTTGTCCGAAAGACGCATCCCGTGGGATTCCGTCTGTGCTGGACCGTTGCTTTGCTGAACTGGATTTTTCTGCTCCTCTACGCCATGGACACGAGATATTTCATCGGGTCGCTGATTTTTATCGTGAGCGTGCCGTTCGCGCTGAATCTGCACCTTGTTTTTAAGACGGACAGCATATCGAAAATGGCCAGGTTCGTTGCCAAGATTGCGATTATTTTTTATTTTGTGCACATGTATTCGCTGGTA
>CAYHWZ010000101.1:0-7704 GCA_964359975.1 uncultured Elusimicrobia bacterium
GAAATATTCGACGGGACGGAACGTGTCCTGATCGCGGTAAAGACCGATATGTCCCACTTTGGCGCCGGGCACAAGCTTCAAAATACCGTCGATCATGCCCAATCCTGCACGGAGAATCGCCACTACGCCGAGCATTTTACCGGAAATGCGCCGCCCTTTGTGCCAGGCCAGAGGTGTGCGCACGCGGTGCGGTTCCGTCGGCAGTTCGCGTGTCACTTCAAAGGCCATCAGTGTTGAAATTTCGTCCAGCAGGTCGCGGAAATCTTTGGAAGAAGTGTTCCGGTCGCGCATGAGCGTCAGCTTGTGCTGGATGAGCGGATGGCTAATGACCCGGACCGGAGTATTCTTCATTTTAGTTTGTGTGTTTCCAGCGGAAACTTTGCGGCGAACTTTTTGATTTCTGCCGCCAGTTTTGCGAGTTGTCCGGCATCAGACCGCACTGCAATGGCGCGGTCAATCCATCCGGCGATTTTCGCCATCTCTTTTTCTTTCATGCCGCGCGTGGTGATGGCAGGAGTCCCGATGCGGATACCGGACGCCACAAACGGCTTTTGCGGGTCATAGGGAATAGTATTCTTGTTGATGGTAATTCCCGCCAGGTCCAGAGCTTCCTCCGCTTCTTTGCCTGTCAGATTCTTGGGCCGGAGGTCAACCAGAAACATGTGACAGTCCGTACCGCCTGTCACAATGCGGAACCCCAGTTTCTGCAGTTCCGCTGCAAACGTGCGCGCATTCGACAACACTTGCTGCTGATATTTCTTGAACGACGGTCTCAAAGCTTCGCCCAGCGCCACAGCTTTGGCCGCAATCACATGCATGAGAGGTCCGCCCTGTGTGCCGGGGAAAACAATTTTGTCTAGAGTCTGCGCATATTGCGCCCTGCACATCACAATGCCGCCTCTTGGGCCGCGCAGAGTCTTGTGCGTCGTGGTAGTGACAAAATCCGCGTACGATACAGGCGAATCGTATATCCCCGCGGCGATCAGTCCCGCGTAATGCGCAATATCCGCCATAAATATCGCGCCCACTTTATCGCAAATCGTGCGGAACCGTTTCCAGTCGAACACGCGCGAATATGCCGACGCGCCCACGCAGATCAGTTTGGGTTTATGTTCCATCGCCAGCCGCTCCGCTTCGTCATAGTCCACCAGTTCCGTGTCGTTCTTGACCGTATATCCGACCACCTTGTAATATTTTCCGGAAAAGTTCATCGGGTGCCCGTGCGAAAGGTGCCCGCCGTGCGGCAGATGCAGTCCCATGATAGTGTCACCGATATTCAGGCAGGAGAGATAGACCGCCGTGTTGGCCTGAGTGCCGGAATGCGCCTGCACATTCGCGTGGTCGCATCCGAAAACTTTCTTAGCCCGTTCAATCGCCAGTATTTCCGCCTTGTCCACCCACTCGCACCCGCCGTAATACCGTTTGCCCGGCAGACCTTCGGCATACTTGTTGGTCAGTACCGATCCCTGCGCTTCGAGCACAGCCGCGGAAACATAGTTTTCCGACGCAATCAGTTCGAGTTTGTCGAGCTGCCGCGCAGTTTCGCCTTTGATGGCCGCGTAGATTTCCTTGTCCTGCTTCTGCAGATATTTCATTTTAAATTCCTTTCAGCTTCTGTAACTTGCATTTATTTTAACATAGTCCAGGGAAAAATCACAGGTCAAGAACCGCGCCTGCGCTTTCCCCATCTTGAGGTCAATGTCCAGTTTCACCACCTTTTGCGAGAGTATTTTCTTTGCCTTACTCTCGGAAAATCTGATAGCCGCGCCGTTCCGTGCCACGCGCAAATTGTTGAAGGCAATGTCAATGCGTTCCGGATTTACCTTCACCCCGGACCGTCCCACTGCCGCAATGATGCGACCCCAATTCGCATCGCGTCCGAAAAATGCAGTCTTGACCAGCGGCGAATCCGCCACTGTCCTCGCCACAGTTTGCGCCGCTTCTGCAGATGCCGCGCCGCGTACATATATTTCAATCCGTTTCGTCGCGCCTTCACCATCGGACGCCATCTGTTCGGCCAGCGAAATGCAGACCTCATTCAGCGCTTTCTGAAACTCTGACATGTCCCTTGCTGACCGGACCTCTGCTCCTGATGCGCCGTTTGCCAACAAAAACACACAGTCGTTCGTGGATGTGTCGCTGTCCACGGTGAGGATGTTGAACGAATCACCTGCCGAAACTTTCAGCATTTTCTGCAGAGTTTTCGCAGACACTTTCGCATCCGTCAGAATGAACGAAAGCATCGTGGCCATTTTGGGAGCTATCATACCCGCGCCTTTGGCGCATCCCCATATTGTCGCCCGCTTTGACCCGAATTGCAAAACCTGGCGTGCAGTTTTCGGCACTGTGTCCGTGGTCATAAAAGCCCGTACCGATTCCTGCACAGCCGTATGCGGGGGGGAAGAAAACGAACCCGCACTGCGGCTGACCTGACGGGCCAGTTCACTGATACCGGCCCTTACTTTCGGCATGGGGAGAAACGCCCCAATCACTCCTGTGGATGCAACGAGCGCAAGCTTTTCACCGACACCCATTTCCCGCGCAGTCAGACGTCCCATTTCTTTTGCGTCCGACAGCCCCTGCTTGCCGGTGCACGCATTGGCGCATCCGGAATTGACCACAATGACTTGCGCAGTACCGCCTTTTACATGTTCGCGGCTCACCAGCACAGGCGCAGCTTTGACCAGATTTGTAGTAAACAGCGCTGCGGTGCTGCACGGCACCTCGGAATAAAAAAGCGCCATGTCCGGTTTTTCCGGCTTTTTGCCCACGCCGGCATGGATACCGGCGCAGTGAAACCCTTCCGGCAGAGGGCGAGTCGGTTTTTTGTTCAAACCATCATCTCCGGTGCTTTCTTTTTGTCCGGCATCTTGGACATCTTTTCGGCGGTGTGAGACCTCTCATTTTAAAGAACTCCTGTTCGCCTGTTTCAAATACGAATTGTTGTTTGCAGTCCACGCAGGTCAGCATGGTGCCGTCTTTTGATTTACCCTGACCTCCGCCTCTACTGCCGTTTGTGGCGTTGCCCGACCCCCCGTTAGATTTTCCAAACAGTTTCTCGAAGAATCCCTTTATTCCCATAACACTATCTCCTTTTTCTATGCCAGTCCGGTCTTTTCATCCAGGCCGAACATCAGGTTCATGTTCTGAACGGCCTGGCTGGAGGCGCCTTTTCCCAGATTGTCTATGGCGCTGATGACAATCACTTTGCCTTTTACCGGGTCCGCGTACACGCCGATGTGACAATGGTTCGTGTACTGAACGGACCGTATTTCCGGGAACTCACCCTCGGGCAAAACAGCCACAAAGGGTTCCGTTCCGTACTGCTTCAAATAGATTTCGCGCAGTTCACGCGTGCTGATTTTTTTGTTCAGGGTTCCGTAGATTGTTGCCAAAATTCCGCGGTTCACCGGCAGCAGGTGCGGCACAAATGTGATGTCCACTTTTTTGCGCGCGGCAAAGGAAAGTTCCTGCTCGATTTCCGGCGTGTGCCTGTGCGCTCCGACGGCGTACGCGAGGAAATTTTCGTGCGTCTGGCAGAAAAGGTAGCGTGGTTCCACCTTTTTACCCGCACCGGAAACTCCCGACTTGGCGTCAATCACCAGCGTGCCGTCTTTGATAAGCCGGTTTTTCACCAGAGGTAATGCTCCCAGTATCGAAGCCGTGGCATAACATCCCGGATTGGCAACGCGGTCAGAATCCTGTATTTCCCGGCGGTAAACTTCCGGCAGTCCATAGACGAACTTGCCCAGCTCCGCTTTCGCCGGATGTTTCACCTTGTACCACTTTTGATACACAGCGGCATTTTTCAGACGGAAATCTGCAGACAGGTCAATCAAGCGCACGCCCTTTTTTAAAAGCTGTACCGCTGTACGGGCCGACTCCGCATGAGGCAGGCAGAGAAAAGCCAGTTCCGTATCACGCGCGATTTTGTCCGCGCTGAACGTTTCCAGCGTCAAGTCCAGCCGTCCTTCAAACTCCGTGTGAATACTGCTGACTTTTTTCCCTGCCGACGAACTGGACGTACAGTGCATAATGGCAGTTTCCGGATGACGCAAAAGCCAGCGGATGAGTTCCGCCCCGGTGTAACCCGTTGCTCCGACGATAGAAATGCGTATCATGGCGCCACCACCACGGTAAACTCGCCCAGTGGTTTGATAGACGACAGTTTTGCCGTCAGTTCCCCGAGCTTGCCGAAATAATGCTCTTCAAACCGTTTGGTCAGTTCGCGTCCTACCCAGCATTCGCAGTCCGGACCCATGGCGTCCGCGGCCAGAGTGAGCGTGCGCGCAATACGGTACGGCGACTCGAAAAAAACAACAGGCAGACCGAGCGATTTCACAGCGGAAAGTTCAGCTTTGAGCCGCGAGCTTCGGCGGTGAAGAAATCCGATGAAAGTGAACCCCTTTTCGCAAAGCCCTGAAACCGATACCGCGCACCCGACGGCAGATGCTCCGGGAGCAGCTTCTACGCGGATTCCGTTCTCGCGTGCCTGACGCACCAGATAGTTGCCCGGGTCCGAAATGCCGGGCGTACCCGCGTCCGTTACCAGCGCCACGGATTTTGATTGTTTGAGAATCTCAATAATATGAGGAGTCTCGCGTTTTTCCTTCGGGCCAAAGAGAGTGCGCATGGGTTTGCGGATACCGTAATGGTTGAGCAGTTTGATAGTGCGGCGGGTGTCTTCGCAGACCACGCACTCGACCTGTTTCAATATTTCAACAGCGCGGTAAGTAAAATCCGCGAGGTTTCCGATGGGCGTTGCCAACACGTACAGCGCGGGTCTAAGAGCTTGCCCCGGTTCCTTCCCTGTGTCCGGAATGCTCTGAGAATCCTGAAACTGTGCCTGGACTTCCTGTTCTATTTTTATGTTCACTTGAATTTTCCCTTTCCAGAATTTTTACGAATGCTTCCACTACTTTCGGGTCAAACTGCGTGCCGGCGCCGTTGCGGAGTTCGCGTATGGACTCTTCGCGCGTGAGAACTTTGCGGTACGGACGTTCCGTGCCCATGGCCATGTATGCGTTGATAACAGAGACAATGCGCGCGCCAAGCGGGATTTCCTCGCCGCGCAGTCCTGCGGGGTACCCTTTTCCGTCCCACCGTTCCTGATGGTAGAGGATCATGCTGGAGACCGGAAAGAGGAACCGCACTCCGGCCAGCATTTTGTGTCCGATTTCCGGATGTTTCTTTATCTGGTCATATTCTTCGCTGGTGAGCCGTTCGGGTTTGCGCAGAATCCGGTCGTCCACGCCCATTTTGCCGATACCGTGGATGAGCGAGGCGAATTCTACATGACGGATGATGGATTCCGGCAGGTCCAGTTCCTCGGAAATCTTGCGCGCGTAGTTTCTCGACCGTGTGTGCACGGTGGGGTCGGCGGTGACATGTTCCTTCATTTCCAGCGCGTGCGCGAAAATTTCCACCATTTCCAGATAAAATTTCTGCAGGTTGTCCTGCAGGTCGATGTTTTCCAGAGTGAAAGCGCACTGCCGCGAAATCAGGTTCAGTAACCGCATATCGCGGTCATCGAGCTGACGGTGGGGCTCTTCCGCGTGAAGATTCAGCACGCCGATGACCTGATTTTTGACCATGACAGGATACGAGACCATGGATTTGGACCGGTACTCCACACCTGCTTTCTTGACGAAGCGCACATCGGTGTCAATGTTGTCCACAACGATAGGTTTGCCGCTTTCCAGTACCCGACCGGCGACGCCTTCACCGGATTTTACGCGCGTGGACATTATTGTACGGTCCGAGATGCCGGTAGCCGCGAGGATGTGAAGTTCCTGACTTTCCTTGTCGAAAAGCATGAGCGACACGGCGCTGCATTTGAGAGACTGACAGCAGAAATCGGATATCTTTTTGCCGACCACATGACGAGCGTCGAGGGCGGAATTTTCGAACTGCACTTCATAGAATCCGTCGAGGAGAGCGATGATGCCGTCGAAACGGGCATAGAGGTCGCGGAGGTGCCCGCGGTTTTCTTCTAGTTTTTGGAGGAGTTCAGATTCGCGGGACTGGTGTTTAATATATTGGAAGGCGGCCCAGATAGCTATTCCGGCCGTCAAAATCAACGTCAGTACGATTACCATCTGACTCTGTATAATGACCTTTCTACCTCTGTTGACCGATTCAAATAATAGTAATAAATTAGCGCGGTAAAGTCAATGGAATAATATGCATGTTACGGCGGGCAAGAATGCCTGGCGAAAAAAAAATCTTCAAACATCAAATGGCGAAATTTTGCAATATAAAGTATAATATGAAATTTGCAGGACGTTCATTGAGTCCGTAGCTCAGTTGGTAGAGCACACGCCTTTTAAGCGTGGTGTCGCGGGTTCGAATCCCGCCGGGCTCACAAATTTGCAGGGTGTTCCTTCTGTCAGGTCCGCAGTTGTTTGTCGTTGTCTACTTGCCCCACTGGGTTTGGCTCAGCCATTCCACGTCCTTGAACTGCTTATCCGAATCGCGAGGTTTTTCCTCTTCCACATTCTTTGTTTCCGACTGTTTCTGCTCGGGGGCAGGTGCTGGCTCGGCAGGTGTTTCCTCGGCTGGCGCTGGCGCAGACGGTGGCTCGTCGGCAGTTTGTTTCTGGATTTGTTTTGAATCCACGTTCGGCGCTGGGACCCCGGGGAGCAGGTATTTCTGCGTCTTCAGGTCGCCTTGGGGCGCGGGCTTTTTGGGCGCTTGTACGACGGGCGGTTTGGGTTTTGCGGGCTCTTGCGGTTTGGCTACGGACGGCTTTGACACGGTCTTCACGTGCGCTGCGGCTGGTTTTGCCGGTTTGACAGCCGTGGGTTTTACCGGTTCGACAGGTTTTACCGGTGCAAACTTTTGCGGCGTGATGGGAATAGATTCGCTTACAACCGGTTCGGACTTTGCAAAATATTTGGCGTACTTCTGCATTACCCACTTTTGGGCGGTTTGAAATTGTTCCAGCTTTTGGATTTGCGGCCAGGCGTACCAGATTCCGGCGCCGGCACCGGCGAATATCAGCACGGTGAGCGATATCCAGAGAACTTTGCGGCTCGATTTGCGCGATGGCTTGACGGAAACCGGGACTGACAATTCGGCAAGGCCGGGTTCAGGTTCCTTTGAGGCAGCGGGTTCAAATACAGGCACTGGTTTTTTTGCGGAAATTTCCTGGTTCAGGATGGCCATTACGTCGAGCAAATCGTCGGTGACAACGGGCGCGGGAGGAGTTACCTCAGTTATAACCGGTTCATACGGTGCAGCAGGTTCGTTCTGCGTGGTCAGCGGCAGTGACTGAATAATCGATTCAGCCGACGGTGTCAGGTCAGGCGTTTCAAGTGGCGTCGGTTCAGGAACAGGCGCGGCCATTTCAGGCGGCACTCTAAATTCCTGTGTTTTCTCTGCGGGCGATTCTTTTGCCGGTTCGGCGGAAGGGGGCTCGGCGGTTGATTGTGCCGGTTCAGGTGGAGTTTCAACAGGCGGAACATTTTCCTGATGCAGTGCAGATTCCGCAGGCGACGCAACATCTGATTTTTCCATGACGGGTTCTGCCAGCGCCGCGGGCGGCTCAGCAACAGTTTCGGCAGGTTGGACGGAAACCGGTTCAGCCGGAGTAGATTTTTCCGTCTCAATCTGCGGCACGGGCGGTACTTCTGTTGCCATCGGAGCGGGTTTGGGCCGGACCTGTATGCCCAGCACTATCCTGAGTTCGTCGGCGTCTGCGGC
>CAYHWZ010000102.1:0-7670 GCA_964359975.1 uncultured Elusimicrobia bacterium
GGTCCCATACACAGACCATATCCGTGCGTGTAGGTAAGATGTTCGTTTATCCAGATACGCGATGGCAGACTTTCCGGCACAAGTTCGCGCACGGAGAGCATGACTTGACGGTACTTGCCGCCTATCCAGTAGCGGTCATTGTCCGCGTCGAGAAAATCGTAGTAAGTGCGGATTTCCTGCAGTTGGCCGTAGGTGGTGAGCAGGGGACGGTGTTCCCAGAGACGGATATTTTCAATAGTGAGAGCGTTCTGGCGGATGGACTGGACCGTAAGATTTTCCTGCGGGTCGAATTCCAGGTCCTGCACGTCAGTCAGACCATAGGCGCGGCGCGTGTTTTCAATGGCGAGTTTGAGGTAAGGCGTTTCTTTGACGACTTCGTTGGGCGACACCTCGAACTTCTGCACAATTTCCGAATATACGCGCGAGAGCAGTGTGCCTGCGACCAGAAGTACGACTGCCCCGACGATAAGTTTTACACTGGCGAACCACGGTGAAATCCACAGCATGACAGCTGCGGCAAGCGCCACGAACCGCAGGACTTTGAGCCCGGGCAGATAGGCGTGAACATCAGCAAACCCTGCGCCCGGTGCAAGCGCTTTCTGCATGGAAAGCATGTCGAATATTTTCAGCTGAAAATGAACTGCGACAAGCAATGCCAGCACGCCGGCCAGCGCGGACAGATGCGAACGCGTGTCGTCAGCCATGCGCATGCCGCGTTCCGTAACGTAAAAGCGGGCATTCACCGCATAGACTGCGACCACGACAATGGCGCTTAAAATCAGCGAGGCAACGGCAAGATGGTAAAGGTATCGGTAAAACGGCAGTTTAAAAACATAGTATCCGACGTCGAGATTGAACAGAGGATCGTTCACGCCGAACGCGCCGGCATGTGAGAATTTCAGAAAAGTGTCGGCATGTCCGGCGGACCACTGACCGGCAAAAAATCCTGCGAGGACAATGACGCCGGTGAGAAGACCCATGAGCACGGGCTTGAATTCGGACATTTCCGGCATAGGCGCGGCAAAGGCGGATTCGGCTTCAATCAGAATGAACGGTTTGCGGCAGATACGTCGTGCGGCCAGAAAATTGAGCGCGAGCGCCCCCCACATAATCCCTGCCCCCGCTATTCCCATCCAGATCTGTGCAAAAAACATTTTGCGGAACACAGCGTCATATCCGGTTTCAACGAACCAGTAATAATCCGTGACCAGGTCCATGAATCTGCCAGCAAGCGAAATGCCGAAAAATATCAGGACATAGATGAATATATTCAGCTTCTTTAATTTAGGCATCAGGCGGCTCCCGGGGTCGGCGCTTTTTTGACCAGCATGGACACAATCACGGACAGGGCAAGTATACCCAGCACAACGGACAGCGAGACCGCGGTCGGTATCTTGTAAAAATCCACAATGAGCATTTTAACGCCCACGTAGGTCAGGATGATAGACAACCCGTATTTAAGGAAACGGAACATGGGCATGATACTGCTGAGCAAAAAGTAAAGCGCGCGGAGACCCAGTATGGCAAACACATTGGACGTATATACAATGAACGGGTCCGTGGTCACTGCAAAAATAGCGGGGATGGAATCCACTGCAAATATAAGGTCCGAACTTTCCACCAGTATCAGCACTACGAACAGAGAGGTCGCGTTGACACGTCCGTTTATCCTCTCAAAAAAATTTTCGTCGTCGATTGCGCCGGTCGTGACCGGGAAACATTTGCGGAAAATCCGCAGCACGGGATTTTTTTCCGGTTCGAGTTTCTTTTCTTTTTCAAACGCCATTGAAATGCCGGTATAGATAAGCAGAGCGCCGAAGAAATAGAGTATCCAGGCAAACTTGTGCACGAGCGTGGCGCCGACGAGGATAATCACGAGTCTCATTATGAGCGCGCCCATAATGCCCCAATGCAGGACTCTCGGCTGAAATTTCGGCGGCACGGCAAAATAGCTGAATATCATCAGGAACACGAACAGGTTGTCAACGCTGAGCGATTTTTCTATGACATATCCGGTAAGGTATTGCAGTGCCTTTTCTTTTCCCAGCGTAAAATGGATACCGAGGCCGAAGAGCAGCGCAAGGACTATCCAGAACACGGACCACAGAGCCGCCTCTTTTGCCGACACAGCATGGGCCTGTTTGTGCACGAACTTCAGGTCAATGAACAACATTCCCACGACTACCAGACTGAAAACCAGCCAAAGCATAATGTTAGCAGTCATAAATCACCCCAAAAACTTCCGGATTTTTGCTGCGCGAGTGATAAGATCGGGCAGATTTTCGTGTTCGTCTTCTTTCAAACAAAATCGAATGAACCGCGCGAGCTTCTTGTGTTCAGGATTTCCGCTGAAATCCATTTTAAGAATACGGAGCGTTTGTTTCACCGCATCCCGCACGCGGACGGGCAAGAATGACAGCACGTCGGGGTCAAAGAATTCGAGCGCGTCGCGCATATCTTCGCGGAAATCAGGGTAAAGTTCCTCGGCCAGCTTCAAATCCTGACGGTTGAGACCGTTCAGACCGAGCAGTTCCGGCGGAAGACCGATGGAATAGAGCGACGAACAGAATGTGATAGCCCTGGGCAAAGAACGGCGGCCCACAGAGCGCGCGTATCCGAACAGACCGACATGCAGTTTGCGTCGGCGGCGCGCAGGAACGAACCGCGATACTGTACTGACCAGCGGCGCCAGTGATTTCACCTGCGAAGCGTAGGAAGCGGAGACTTTTTCCACCAGTTCCAGCGCGGCTTCTTCGTTCACGCACGGGATGGGCGCGTGCCGTTTGGAATTTTTCAGTTTCCGCACAGCGTCGCAGACCACTTCTTCCGGATAATCGAACTTGAACGCGGACTGGAGCGTGAACGTCTGTACCGACGGATACCCGCGCAGACAGTTGCGCACATTTGTGGGTTTAAAATTGCCGCGGAACGGCACGCTGCCGACCCCGACGATGGGATAGAGCGGAATCTTCAGCCGTTTTTCCAGCAGGTGCAGGCGGTTGAGCGCGACTTTCAGCAAGAGCACTGCGCTCAGCGAACCGTACGAAAGCGCCGGGTCCGACCGCGCGAGAAAAACTCTCTGATATTCAAAATCTTTGTCCATGAGGAACTCTTCGACGATACGGTCCGCGCGGATCATGGCGTTTTTTTCCTCAATGAGCGGGATCAAATTGATGGTGGACGGCATGAACTCGCCTATCCATTCTTTGAGCGTAATATCGTTGTGCAAAATAGTCCGGCTGGATTTTCCGGAAACGAATTTCTGATAATAATACCAGATGCGGTTCAGTTCCTGCGCGTTGGTGGTCATGGGCAGGATGACTTCGAAAACAGGCGGCACTCCGCCGTTGGAAAAGTGCTGTGCCACATCATAAAAACGCGGGATACTCTCGAGCACTTCCAGCAGGACTTTTCCGTCGGTCTTTTGGTGCGCGGGATTGGGCACGCGGAGAGTGAGAAAAATGTCCTTGCCCAACTTTTTCCTGCGGAAAAACGAACCGTACTCGCTCAACAGTTTTGACACCACAAACTCGTCCACCTCTTTGCCTTCGTGGTCCCACATCTGTTCGTCGCATCCGAGCTTGCTGAACGCGTAGCTGGCCTCATGCACTTCATCGTCGCCGGCCAACATGGTGCCGGACGCGAACGACGGCTGGGTCGCGTTGTCCGGGTGTTGAGTGCTCATACAGCGCGGGATTTTGCGGACGCTCATATTGAGTGAAAGAGAATTATGATTTTTTCCCGAACGCTGTCTGCGCCAGGTCCGACCAGATAGGTGAAAGAGATCTCAGGCGCTGAACCACATCCGGGACCAGTTCGACAACGCGGTCAATTTCCTGTTCCGTGTTCTGATGCCCGAGTGAAAACCGCACACTGCCCTGCGCAATCTCTGTGGGCACGCCAAGCGCACGGAGCACATGCGAAACTTTGGTGGTCCCGGACGCGCAGGCCGAACCGGTGGAAACAGCCACGCCTTCCATATCAAGCATCACCACGCATCCTTCACCTTCGACGTATTCAAAACTGAAGTTGGACGTATTCGGGATGCGTCCATCGGGCCCGCCGTTCAGATGCACGTACGGCACTTTTTTCAGAATACCTTTTTCCAGACGGTCGCGCAGATGAGTGATGTGGTGAGCATCAGCTTTCAGATTTTTTTCCGCCAGTTCGCAGGCCTTGCCGAACCCCGCAATACTTGCCACATTTTCCGTCCCGGCTCTGCGGTTGCGTTCGTGATGACCGTGGAACAGCGGGTGCAGCCGCGTGCCTTTGCGGACATAAAGCGCACCCACGCCTTTAGGCCCATAAAATTTGTGCGCGGAAATAGAGAGCATATCCACACCGAGCTCGTTCACCTGCACCGGAATCTTGCCCACAGTCTGAATGGCATCGGTGTGGAACAGAATCCCGCGTTCGCGGCAGATATGGCTGAGTTTTTCGATGGGCTGAATAGTGCCGATTTCGTTGTTAGCGTGCATAATACTGACCAGCATCGTGTCGGGGCGCAAAGCTTTTTCCAAATCGTGAGGATTGACCCGCCCGGCGGAATCCACCGGAAGCACTGTCAACGGAAATCCCATTTTCTCAAGATATTGACAGCAGAAAAGCACAGTGTCGTGTTCAATCGCTGACGTGATGATATGCGTTCCCTTGCCGCGCTCTTTGGCTGCGAATGCAGCGCCTTTGACAGCGGTGGTATCCGACTCGGACCCGCAGGAAGTGAACACGATTTCGTCCGGCACAGCGCCGATGAGACTGGCGACTTTGGCGCGGGCTTCTTCCACGGCTGTGCGCGCGGCCTGGCCGAAAGTGTGCACGCTCGACGGATTCCCGTACAAGCCGCTCTTGGACCACAGGTACGGCATCATGGCTTCCACTACCGCAGCGTCGGCAGGCGTGGTGGCGTTGTTGTCCAGATAGATTTTATGTTTCATTTTTCAGTGTTCTCACAATGTCGGACATGGGCACTTTCTGCTGATTCTTTTTTTCCAGGTCGCGGAGCATGACCGCATTTTCCTTAAGTTCGTCGTCGCCGAGAATGAGACAGAACCTTGCTCCGATGGAATCCGCCATCCGCATCTGCGATTTAAGACTCTGACTGTTCAGCACGCATTCGGACGGGATTCCCTGACTGCGCAGATCGTTCACCAAAGCAAAACTTTTCAAAATGGCTGCGGGACCCAGCGCGGCGACAAAGACTTTACGTTCCGGCGGAGATTGCTTTGCGCCGGTGCCCGCGGAGAGTTCTTCCAGATAATTTAGCACGCGTTCAATACCCACGGCAAATCCGACTGCGGGGCAGGGTTCGCCGCCGAGCACAGTGACCAACCCATCGTAACGCCCGCCTGCTGCCAGCGCGTCCTGCGACTCGGTTTTCCCCCGCGCGTAGACTTCAAACACTGTCCGCGAATAGTAGTCCAGCCCTCTGACCAGCGATGGATATACGGTATATTCCACACCGGCTTCTTTTAACAAAGCGTGTACTTGATCGTCGTGCGCGGCGCAATCTGCGCACAAATGGCCTTGCGGGCGCGGCGCGTCTTTCAGTTTGTCCGCATCAGTTTTGCAGTCGAGCACGCGGATGGGGTTGCGCTCCATCCGGCGTTTGCAGTCAGAGCAGAGAGAATCAGCGCGGGCGCGTAAAAATTCGAGCAGAGCTTTCTGATACTCGGGCCGGCAATTGGAACATCCGATAGTGTTGACGCGCAAGTCCAGGGACTGAATCCCGGCCGCAGTAAGCAGAGCAGCGAGCAGCACAATAGTTTCCGCGTCCGCCGACGGAGCCGGGTTGCCGAAATATTCGCATCCTGCCTGATAAAATTCGCGGTAACGGCCTTTCTGCGGACGTTCGGCGCGGAACATGGGACCGATATAAAACAGTTTTGAAATCGCAGAACTTTTAGCCAGATTGTTCTCGATGAACGCGCGCACGATGCCAGCAGTGCCTTCCGGCCTGAGACAGAGCATACGGTCGCCGCGGTCTTTGAGGGTGAACATTTCCTTCTCCACGATATCCGTCTGCTCGCCGATGGCGCGTTCAAACAGCGCGAGCGGTTCCAGCACCGGCGTACGAATTTCGCGGTAGCCATAAACGCCGAAAACTTTGCGGAACCGTCCCTCAGCCGCGACATACATTTCCGCGCGGTCCGGCAAAATATCGTGCAGACCCCGTGCGGACTGAACGGCCTGTTCCGTTTCGTTCACAGCATGCCTTCTTTTTCCAGAATCCTGCTCACCTGCTCGAAACTGTGCGGGATGACTTCGTCCGGGTCGCGGCTGCGGCTTTTGCCGAGCACTTCCAGCATGAACACGCCCTGATACGCGCTGTCTTTGAGCACTTTCAGCATGGCAGGCCAGTTCATTTCACCGTCGCCCGGCGGTTGATGGTCGTCGTACTGACCGTGATTATCGGAAAAATGAGTGCTGATAACATGCGCGCTGACAGATTTCAGATAGTCCTCGACTTTGGGCGATTTCCACAAATTAGCGTGCGACGAATCAAAACAGATACCGATGGAACTCCCTCTGAAATCATGTATCAGGTCCATAAGAACAGACACTTCACCGCCGAGAATGTGCGGCAGGAGATTTTCCAGCGCGACCCGGCATCCGAGCGAGCGGGCTTCTTCGCGGATTTCCGCCACGCTGATCTTCGCCTTGGCCACGCGCCGCTTTTTTTCTTCCAAATCTTTCATGTCGAACGTTTTCACTGCCGGGTGCACCACCAGGATATCCCCGCCCAACTCTTTGAGCGCACGGGTCACCTGGACGCATTCGTCCACAGCGGCTTTGCGGATATTTTCGTCGAGACTGGAAATGTCCACGGTTTCGGAAAAAGGCGCGTGCACGGACGAGACGCGCAGACCGTTTTCTTTCAGTTTGATTTTCAACGCGTCGGTGTAGGACTGTTCCAGCCAGTTATAATGCGTGTACTGGCCCCAGTTGGACGCGCCGGCCCAGAGTTCCACCACCTTGAACCCGTACTTGCGGATAAGAGGCAGGGACTCGATTAGGTCCCGGTCATAAAAAAAGCCCGTCGAAAAACCTATTTCCATAGTTTGTAGTGTGCCAGGTTGTACCCGCAGAACGGTTTCCAGCAGAAACCCTTTTCCTGGTGCGACACGCAGTTGAGGTCCACTTCGTTGTCCGTACGCGTGGCCGTGAGACCGGCGAACAGACGCACATAAAAATTGGCGCGCGACGAAGCATCGTACTTATACCACTGCGTGCCCCATTCGTAGTTGCGCTCGAACTTGGACCGTACCAGACCCGCGATATGCTTGGGATGCCAGCCGAGCTTCATCAGCACGCGCGTAAGCGTCTGAAGATTGGTGGGTTTGAGCAGATTGTCGTTGGGCTCGTGCAGACAATGCGAAACGCACGGGGGCAAAAGCTGTGTATTGAACCGGTCGTAAGTGAACTGCCAGCGGTGCGGCGGGTCCTGCACTTCGCGGTCAAATTCCTGATGAAACTTGTAAAGAGGGTCACGCTGATAAGCCGCGATGAGTTCTTCCACCGCAGTGCTCCGTTCGGGAATCACCGTGTTCACACCCGCGGCGTATTCAGCGGAATTGCGGAAATGGCGCCTCATGCTAAAAAGCGATTCCAGCGTGAGCGGTTCCTTTTTCCCGTCGGTAAGGCGCGGCACGGAAATCTGCACCGGAATTTCG
>CAYHWZ010000103.1:0-7648 GCA_964359975.1 uncultured Elusimicrobia bacterium
CCACGCAGAGTCCGAGCCCTTTCTTGCCTTTTTTCGTAGTGAAATAGGGCTGGAGCACTTTCTTGAGATGATTTTCCGAGATGCCTTTACCGCCGTCCATTATGCGGATGACCAGTTTGTTGGAATGCGTTTCATAGCCGGTGTTGATGGTCACGGCACCTCCGGCGGGTGAAGATTCAATGGCGTTGAGCAGGATCTGTCTCAGGCCTTCAGAGAGGAGTTTAACGTCCACGCTGACCGGAGGCAGGGGCTCGGTGAAGTTCTTGTCGAACCGTATTTTTTGCGTGCGCGCAGGGTCTTCGAGGGTGAAGATGACGTTGGAGAGCATTTCGTTGAGGGATGATGCCTGAAGGGACATCTCAGGAATTTTGGCGAGCGAGAGGAACTCCTCGATGGACTTGAGCATTTCCTGCGCGTTCTGCTCGACGAGCATCACCTGTTTCTGCACTTCTTCTTCCATCTTGTAGTTGGTCATGCAGAGTTGGAGCGTGCCGCTCATGATGCCGAGATAGTTGCGGATTTTGTGCGCGAATCCGCGGGTAAGGTCTTCGAAGTTTTCAAACTGCTCTTTTTCTCTGGAAGCGAGGACTCCAAGCTGGAGGTCGCGTTCCGTGCTGAGCATGGCCATTTCTTTTTCCACTTCCGCGTTCTTTTCCTTGCCTTTTTCCTTGACGGACTGGAGGTCGGCGAGCTGTTTCTGCAGGGATTCCCGTTCATGTTCAATGGCCCGTATCCGTTTTTCCTCATCGGCGGCGGCGGCCTGGATCTTGCGCTGGAGCTCTTTGACTTCGTCCTGAAACCGTATCTTGTCCGCTTCGGCCTGCTGGCGGCGTTTCATTTCTTCTTCCGTGCCTTCCGAACCCTCGCGCACTTTTGCGCGGAGCCGCTGGTTTTCGTCTTCAAGCAGACGCAGTTTCGCGTCCCACTCGATTTTCTTTTTATCAATTTCCGCTTCCAGCGTCTTCACTTTGGAGCGTTCTTCCCAGAGCGCTTTTTCCGAGGCAAGCTGTCCTTCCAGTTCGCGCAGTTTGAACGAAAGTTCGCGCACGCCCTGGTCGTCCTGGACAAATTTTTGCTGGATGACGGACTGTTCCCGTTCTTTTTTTGCCATCCGTTCTTCCCAGATCTGTTTTTCTTCTTCGTAGCGCCGTTTCCAGAAATCCGCCACGGAGATCTGGTCCATTGTCGAGCGCACGTCGTAGCTGGTGTTCACGAGCGAACCCTGCAGTTCACGGATTTTTTGTCTTACGTTATCCCATTCGTCCATTTTTGGTTCCTCCTATGGAATCGTCAGTATCTGTCCCGGGTTCACTGCTCCGCGCTCCACTTTGTCTTTGTTGGCGTTGTAGATTTCTTTCCACCGTTTCGAGTCGCCGTAGATCTTTTCCGCGATGGAATTCAGCGTGTCGCCCGGCAGCACGGTATAACTTTTGGGTCGCGCTTCTTCTTTTTTCACTGCGGGCTCTTTCTTTTTCGGTTCAGTTTCTTTTTTCGGCGCGAGAGTGGTGCCTTCGGCAATGGGCGCGTTGTCGCCGAGCGGTTGGAGCGTTCCCGATGCAGCGGCAGGTTCTGTTTTGCCGCCGATGGGTTCCATCCGTACGGGCGCAAGAGCGCGTTTCTGCGTGCCGGTGAGGATATCTTCCGCCGTCGGAGCAGTGCCGCCCACGCCGGGCACCAGCAGCACAGTGCCGGTCTTCAGACTGCCGCCGCGTCCGACTTTGTCGCGATTCAAATTGAATATCTCGATCCAGCGGTCCTTGCGTCCGTAGAAAAGTTCGGATATGGTCTGCAGAGAATCTCCTTTTGACGTGACGTATGTTTTCATGTTGCTTACGGATCCGCCGCCGATCCCGGTAAGCGCGGGCAGCACTCCCTGCGCAGGAGTTTTTTCTCTTGTCGTGGGCTGGGCGGCGGACTCAAGCCGTTCGGCGCGGACCTTTTCCTTGATGCGTGAGAGCGCTTCTTCAATAAGCACTTTTTCCAGGCGCGAACGTTCGTCCTCGGCTTTTTCCAGACGGGCGCGGAGCATTTCCGCTTCGGTCTGGAGTTTGGAATAGTACAGCTCGATACTGCCTGCTTCCATTTCGTCCACGGGCGCTTTGCCGAACCGGTACAGGAACGACATGCGGTGACTGCCGAATGTTTCGCGCACGCCGCTCACCGGAAAGACAAATGCGTAGTCTATCTGAAAGTTGCCCCAATTGACTGACATACCATAGCTCACGTTTTTGTATTCCCTCGAACCCAGACTGCCGCCTGCGCGCAATGCGTAGGTACGGTTCCTGAACCACCGCTCCGCGCCGGCGTTGATGCGGTAATCTTTGTCTCTGTACACTGCGTCCACTCCTGCGCGGATCTTGCGGTCTTTGAACGCCAGGCCGCTCGCAGTGCCGATCGGCAGCAGTTCACTGTCAGCGGAGTTCAGCGCTACATTCGGGCGGTTCACGTCCGTGATCATCAGACCCCAGAATATTCTTGGATATAGATTATACAAAAGCCCGGCATCAAAACTAAATTTCAGCAGGTCGCCTTTTGCGCCCAGATTGAATACAGGATCTTTCTGTGTGTAAATGTCCTGGGTGTACGACTGGTACAGAAGTTTGACCGACATACCGCTGGAAATTTTGTCCACAATTTTGCGCGAGTAGCTGAACCAGAAGGTGTTTTCCGAAACCGCGCCGGAAAGCGTGAGATTATTGAAAGCCATGCCGAGCGTACCCCAATCGCGGAAAAAAGTTATTTCTTCTTTTTTCTTTTCAGGTTTGGCTGCGTCCGGCGTAGACGGGGCAGCAGTGGATGCCTCCACTTGAGACTCAATAGCGGTAATCCTGCGCAGATCGCGGATACGTTCATCGAGAGATTTTTTTCTGCTGATGGGCTGCGCAAACGCCACAAACCCGGCTGAAATCACCGAATTGTCGTCGAGACCGGTGAACAGCCGCCCGTAATCCGCGGTGAACTCGCTCCGTTTCAAATACGCCAGACCCGCGGGATTGTAATAGATGGCGCGCACATCGTCGGCCATAGCCACGAACATGTTGCCCATCACGGCCGGACGCGCGCCTGCGCCTGTAGGTTCGAAGTCTGCGAACAGAAGTGGTAAGGTGGTAAGGTGGTAAAGTGATAAGGCAACAAACGTCAGCACGAACAGCAGAGGGCGCTGTAAAGCAATCAAAGTCTTTGCCTTACCACTTACCACGCCGTTGATCTTCATCTCGCCACCACAATCGAACCGTTGAACGCCTTGCCTTCGGCTTCAATCTGGTAAAGATAAATCCCTTTGCGCACCATGTTGCCGCTGGAATCTTTGCCGTCCCATATCAAAGTGTCGTCGGTCAGGTTCGGTCTCGGACAGCTGGTGTTGAACGAAATCGTGCCCACGGCCGCGCTTGATTTCATGTCTGTTACGAACGCGCCGAAGATATCCATGATCTTGCCCTTGATGCCGGACAACCCTTTCGGATTCTGGTACTGGATGGCCACAATATCATTGCAAAGGTCGCCGTTGGGAGTGAAAATCCTGTTCGGCGTCACAGCGAAAATTTCAAACTGGGTCGCTTTGGAAACCTTTTTGACTGCAAATTCTCCGACGTTGCGCGTGCGGATGGTGATGTTGTTTTTCGAGTCCACCGTACCGCCGAGATTGAGCCATTCCACCCCGTTGTTCCAGAAGACCGCAAGTTCTTCCGGCGTTGCAGGCGCGGACACCGGCGACGGAAAAGGTGGCGCGCTCACTGCCGCGAACGGAAACGCCAGCACAATCGGTTTGTCGAATGTGAATCCGCGGTCCAGCACAGCGTCAGAACCTGCTCTCCTCAATTTTATTTCAATGCCGAACAGTGCATCTTTCAGACCCACGGCCTGCGTGCGCGAAAGTGAAACTTTCAAATCTTCGCCGAACCCGTTAAAGCCGCCTTCCAGAATGGATTTCACCTCTTCCGGAATAGTGATTTCAATCTTGCCCTGCAGGTCAGGTTCGCTCGGCAACACTAGGAGCGACGTGTCCGTGACAGACCGCACCGCCGTGGAATTGGCTGAAATCGTGCCGGACGAATCACCCAGCAGGAACGATGTGTTCACCGCGCGCACTACATAATAGTACTCGCCTCCCGCAACCGAAGTGTCCGTATAAGTTTCGCCCGATGCTTTTGCCAGCGGCGTGCCCGTGCCGATTCCCGATGTTGAGTTGGTGCGGTAGATGTTGTACCCGTCCAAGTCCGAGATAGTTGTCCCGTCAGTATTCTGCGTGACTTTGTTCCAGGTAATGACAAACGAGTTCTTGTCCGCTGAGAGAGCGCCCTTCACTGTGACCGGCTCTTTCGGCGTGGTCAGCACCGGTATGCGGAACGTAAATGTCTGGCTTGAGACCGTCGGGCTGCCCGCATTTCTGCCGTCGGAAAATTTGTCCTGGGTCAGCGCGCGCCAAAAATAGGTGCGGTTCTGCAGGAGCGGAGTGCTCTGCGAGTAGGACGAGACCGACACCGCCACTGATGTCGCGGCCACGGAAAAATCCGAAGCTGTGGAAATCTGTATCACATATTCCAGTGTCTGAGCCGGATCGCTGTCCGTCGAATCCGACCAATCCAGCGAAAGTGTGTTGCTCTTGAGCACGGTCTTGTCATCCGGTGAAACCAGTCCCGCAGCCGATGGAGCCGTGTTTACCAGCGAAACAATGAAGGATTGCTGAGTTGTCACGCTGAAACATTGATCCGAGGAAATCCCGCTCACCTGCGAACAGCCCGTCACAGAACCCGTATCCACGTTAATGTACTCGCCGCCGGACCCGATGGGCTGGTATCCTGCCACTGCCACCTGCCAGAAATAAGTGGTCTGATCTTCCAGTGAAAATTGACGCTGTGTCTGAAACCCGTTCCCGTCGCTGAAAAACACCTGCTGACCAAGCACGTCGGTGTAATCGGATTTTTTGCCGATTTTCACAATGTAGCGCACACGGTCCATAGAGGCAGAGTCGAGCGCCGCGTTGTCCGGGTCCGTCACCGCCGACCATTTCAGCGTCGGGCTGGAAGTGTTGACCAGACTCTGATGCGTGGGCGTAGTGATATTGACCGCTGCCGGCAGTTCTTTCACCTGGTCCACTTTTATCACCCGCGCTGTCACCGGTGTCGGACTGGTCGTGAGGTTGTCGGGGGTACTCTTGGCGACCACAGTCCACGTGTATGGCTGATTGTCGTTCAAAGCTGTCGTCAGCGTGTACGTGGTCACGGACAGGTTTGGTATCGAGACGCTCTGCAGGATATTGGACACTGTCAGGGTATATGTGATAATGTCATTCGGGTCATTGTCCGAAGACTGAGTCCAACTGAACGTCGGAAAAGGTGTTGTCACCCGCGAATCTCCGCCCGGCGACAAAAGTGAAAATGCGTTGGGCGCTTCCGCAATGGAATTGATGCGGAAAAAGTATGTATCATTGCTGATCACTGTGTCAGAACCCGTATACGGATTGGTCGAGACCGCCAACACTTTCCAGAAATAGGTCGTATTTTCCGTCAATGAAGCCGTAGTGTATGACGTGCTCGAAATACCCGTCACCGTGACTCCGCCCTCAGCGTCAGAGGCCGAGGAATATTTAACCGTGTAAGTGATATGGTCTCCCAAATCCGGGTCCTGCGACGGAGCCCACATCAACGTCGGCGTTTTTGTGAACACAACCGAACTGATGGCCGGCTCGACCAGACTGAACGTTGAATGAAAAGAATTGGCAGTGTTGATGCGCAGTTTGCGCGCAACGGAAAAGTTCTCCGCGTTGTCATTGTCCCGCACGCGGATACGCCAGTAAGTCGTGGTATTTTCCAGCAGCACGCCCGCAATGTTTTTGCTGAGCGCTCCGCCCGCGGCCTCGATGGTGGTGACTTCCGACGGGAAATTCGGATTGGTGGAAAATTGCAGCGAGTAACTCAGCGCGTCGCCTACCGGCACATCCGTGAGGTTCGCGTCCGTAGCCGCAGACCACGACAGACCCACCGGCGTGAACGTAACCACCAGATTGTCGAACGGACTGTTCAGCGTCACAACGCTCGGCGACGTGTTGCGCGGGAAAGAGTTTCTGGTCTCCCCCGCGACAAACGGACTGAAGTTGCCGCTGTCGTCTATGGTGCGCACCGAGAAATAGTACGTTACATTGTTGTCCAGAGACGGAGTGTCTATCTGCCAGCCCTGCACCACACCCGGCACAGCCACGGTTGAAATTGTCACCGTGCTTGCAGCCGAGTTGAATTCCGCCAAAGTCGTGATGTCCGTAATTCCGTACTTGATGATGAATTGACCGGTCACCATACCTGTCAGCCCGTTGTCGCCGGGCGGAGTCCAGTTCACCACCATCTTGCGGTATGCCGGAATCAACGAGAGCGCAGTCACCGTGCTCGGCGCCACCAGGTCCCTCTGCGACCCTGTGCTGAGCAACAGATTGACCGTGATTACGTCCGCCGACGAGTTCCATACCGCCGCATTTCCGCCTTCGTCAATGGTTTTGATGGCGAACCAGTAAGTGGCCGCTGTGGTCAATCCAGATATCATCGCACCCTGAGGCAGACCGTGCCCGGTCACTGTCGATATATTCTTCACAAAATGCTGACTGTCCCCGTAGTTCGACGCAGTGATAACTCCGACCGTACTGTACTTTATCTGAAACACAGAACCCGTCACCAGACTTTTGTTCGTACCGTCGTCGCCTGGACCGGTCCACTGCAGCAAAATTTCACCTTCGTTCGGGCCGGTCAGCGCGGTCAGATCGCTCACAGCGCCCGGCGGCAGACGGTCGAGAGTGACTGTGCCGGTAACAGCCGACACCGCGCTCTCGATCGCATGACTGAATATCCCGTTCCCCTGGTCGCCCCTGTCCACGGCCGTGATACGGAAAAAGTAAGTCACTTCGTTCGCAAGGCCCGTGCCCACCACCGTATTGACCGGATGCAGAGTCCCCGTTGTCTGCGTCACGAATGCATCGCCGGTATTTGAAAAACTGTACGTTGCCCAATATACGCGGTACAAGTCACGGTCGTCCGGCGACGTGGTCGGAGCCGACGGATTGGTCCAGGTCAGATGCGCGGACGAAGATGTTATCAGACTGAACACCGGATTCGCCGGAGCGGACAACGTCACATCCTTGGCAAAGAACGAACGGCCCGCGTTCACACCCGCAGACTGCCACAGACCCGTGTTGCCCACATAGTCCACGCCCTTGACGGCAAAAAAGTATGTGGTTCCCGGATTCAGACCCGAAACCAGCTGCGCGTCGACACTGCCTTTTACAGTCGGAGACCAGTTCTGCACGTAGGTGGAAATCAGCACGGAATTGAAATCAAAACTGCTCGTCGTAATGTCGAACGTAGCATACCGCACGATATATCCCGTGACATTTACGCCTGCAGATTGTTCGTCGCCGCCGGGCGCGGTCCAGGTCCAGCGGATTTCACCGTCGTTCGTTGCAAACGCGCTGTCCGCAGAAAGATTTGAGATACCTTCCGGATTGATGCTTGCAGTCTGCGTAGCCAGCACCGTGGTCATGGCCGCGTCCAGCCCATTTTCATTGATGGGACGCGCGCGGAAATAATATGTGGCCTTTTCAGTCAAACCATAGAAAATAGTGGTGGTGTTCGTAAGTCCCGCGCCGAACGGCACCGGCGTTGCA
>CAYHWZ010000104.1:0-7598 GCA_964359975.1 uncultured Elusimicrobia bacterium
GTCGATATTGGCCTTGATTCCCTGCAGACCGATGTCCGCGGTATGATGGTTGCCACACCCCGCGGCGCACCCGGACCAGCGCATGCGGGTAGTCTGGACCAGATCTTTGCCCAGCCGTTTCTCAAGTTCCGCAGTCACTTTCATTGCAATACTTTTGGTCTCTATCAGCGCGAGATTGCAATAGTCAATTCCCACACATGAAACCAGCCCGCGAAAGAGCGGAGTGGGATTGGAGGAAAGCTGTGTGAGCAGCGGTTCCTCCTGCAAAGCCGCCAGCTTGCTCTGCGGGACATTCACGATAATCATGTTCTGCTGAGGCGTGATACGCACATCGCCGCTGCCGTACACCTCGGACAAACGCGCGATTTCGCGCAACTGCTTTGCGCTCACTCTGCCGACCGGAATGGAAAGTCCCACGGCAACCAGTCCCGGCTGTTTCTGCGCTGTGACGCCGAGGTGCTCGGTTTCTGTATCGCTCCGCAGGTCTGTGCCGGCAGCGGAAAGCTTTTGCCCAATCCGATTGCTCCAGCGCGAGTCCAACTCTGCTCTGAACTTCGGCACGCCCCACGCTTCCAGCAAAAACGACAGCCGGCACTTTGTCCGTTCCGCGCGCGCGCCGTGGTCTCTGAAAATCAGCGCAATTTCCGAACACAATGCCGGGGTTTGTTCCGGCTGCACAAACACGTCCAAGTCCTTTGCGCTGCAAAATCCTCCCGACCCCATTTTACCCCCGACGAAAAGATTGAACCCTTTCACTTCCGTTCCGCTGATATTTTTTGACGCGGGCACCAGACCGATGTCCTGCGATTCCGGATGAGTGCAGTTGTCCACACAACCGGTGATGGTCACATTCATTTTGCGCGGCAGATTGGTGTACTCTTTGTTCTTTAGAAAAACTTTGGTGAATTCCACCGTGTCCGGATACGCGTCCATGATTTCGTTCGGCAATAGACCTGAGAGCGGGCAGGTGTTGACGCCGCGGATATTGTCCAGACCGGTCTGCAGACTGTTCAGATCCACAGATTCAAGGTCTTTCAGAATCTGCGGCACGGACTCTATCTTGATGGCGCGCAATTCGATTTGCTGGCGCGTGGTCACGTCCAGCACTTCATTTCCCAGCTTTTCGGAAATCTGCGCAAGGGCGTAGAGCTGTTTTGCCGACGCGCGTCCGCCGGTAATGCGGATACGCATCATGAAAAATCCAGGCGTTTTCTTGCGCAGAAAAGTGCCGAGCCATTTGAGACGGTCGGCGTTTTGCGGAGAAAGTTTGGAGTATCCGTCAGCGGCAATGGATTCGATCTCCTGCAAAATGTCCAGGCCGTCTTTTTCCGCCTTGATTTTTTCTATGACGTTGGTTCCGGGCGTAAACATCAGCATTTCTCCTTGACTGAAATCATCGGACTCACGCAGCCACTCTCTGCGCCAACCGCTTTTTCATCTGCACCAGCCGGCCTTCGAGAGGACCGAGCACAAATTTGCTGTTCCACATGATGATATGCTTGACAGACTGAGACGAATCGGACAAAACCGTTTTGCGGGACGACTTTCTGCAGCATCCGCACGCGCCCAAAACCGCAAGGCCGTAGCCGGTTCCTGCCACGCTGAGCAGAGCGCCCATGGCCAATATGTCCGGGCAGGTAAACACAAGGACTTCACCGCCCGGTTCCCGTTCCGCTGAATAACCTTTTTCATTTTCACTATACATGGCTTTTGACCTCCTGCTCCGCGCCGTCCTGCACTGTTGCCGAGGCGCGGTTCGGCAGGACCACTCTGCCTTCAAGCGGACCCACCCCGTACTTGTTTTTCCATACCGGCGCGAGTTTGCCTGTTTTGGACTGCGCCAGCAGAATCTTAATGCCCAGCGGATCGTTTTGAAAAGTGCGGATACCGCTCAGCCACTTCACGCTCTTGTACCCCTGCAAAAAAGGGATTGCCAGCCGCACCGGACCGCCGTGTTCGCGGCTCAAGTCGCTGCCGTTCATACCGTAAACCACCAGTGAGCGTTCGTCCATGGCTTCTTTTCTCGTAAGCGATTCAAAATAGTTTCCGTCGCCGGAATAGAACGCGTAATATTTGTTTTCCTTCCCGGCCAGACCGATGAGTTCCAGCACATTTTTCAAACGCCATCCCTCCCAGCGGATGACCTCGGCCCAGTTAAAAATCTGGCAGATGAGCGTCATGCTCATTTTCACTTTCGTCGCTTTCATCAAGTCGGACCACGCGAACATTTTCGATTTACAGTCCAGTCCGCAGACCGGCATTTTGAAATCTTCCTTAAGAGCCGCCTCCGGCATATCATAAAGACTGATGACCGGCACAGGACGTTCCGCGCTGAAATCCAGCACGGAGAAATGTTCCTTGAACTTGGGATAGCGTACGTCTGCGCGGTCGGGCATTGCGATAACTCTCCTTAATTAAGCCAGAATCTCAGCGCCGGTTTCGCCGGTACGCACACGTTCCACGCCATCCAATGCGCTGACAAAAATCTTGCCGTCGCCGATTTCGCCGGTGCGGTTAACGTCCGACAAAATGTCCACGGCCTTCTGCACATCCTCGTCCGGCAGAAACAGCGTGATCATTCTTTTCGGCAGGAAACAGATACCCTCGACCACTTGCCTGGACTTGTTCAGATATTGGAGCCCTTTCTGACGTCCGCGCCCGTAAACGCGGTGCACAGTGAACGCATTAAAACCCGCTTCCAGCAAAGCGTTCTTAGTCTTCTGCCACTGATTGGGCCGTATAATCGCTATAATTTCTTTCATGACTGCCTCCCTGACATTTTCTGCAAATAAAATAGGGCGTTCCCATAGCACATAAAGTAATATGGAAACACCCTTGTCCCTCCGGTCAGCGGGCTCATCTTCGAGCCGAGCCGGAATCATTACCCTTGAATTATACCACCGGATGTGGTATAAGTAAAGCGAAATATTCTAATGTTATATATTACTCATACTAATATACTATGCTGATTGAGACACTGAAAGTATTCTGCGACCTGGCCGACCTCAAGAGTTTTTCGAGGGCGGCGGAAGCGAACTACGTGACCCAATCCGCTGTCAGCCAGCAGATCCGCGGTCTTGAGAAATATTGGAAAACCACGCTTATCAAGCGGGACACTCGCAAAATGGCGCTCACTCATTCCGGCGAAATGCTCTACAAGGAAGCCAAAGCCATCATTGAGCGTTACGAAGCGCTGAAACAAGCGCTGGGGCAGACCACTCAGGTGGTAAGCGGCGATATCCGCGTGGCCGCGATTCACGGAGTTGGACTGCACGAACTGCCTCCTTATATTAAGCAGTTCATCAAGGACTATCCGCAGGTGAACGTGCGGCTGAGATATCTGCGCGACAATCAGGTCTATGACGAACTGCTGAAAGGCGCGGCGGATCTGGGAATTGTATCGTTCCCCCGCGCGCGGCCCAGGATTGAAGTGCTGAATTTCCGCCGCGATGAGCTGTCCGTTATTGTGCATCCGAAACATCCGCTCGGCAAGCACAAGAGGGTGACGTTCCGCCAGCTTCAGGGAATGAATTTTGTTGCGTTTGAACGGGGAATCCCGACGAGAAAGTTTGTGGACGACATTTTCAGCGAACGGCGCATCGAGGTGAAGGTCACCATGGAATTCGACAACATCGAGACACTGAAAAAAGCAGTTGAGGTTGACGCGGGCATTTCGATTGTGCCGCTGGTCGCGGTAAAGAACGAAGTCCAGCAAGGCACGCTGAAAGCGCTCGCAGTGTCCGGAGAAACCCTATACCGCCCGCTGGGTCTGCTGCTGCTGAGAGGCAAACCGCTCCCACTGCCGGTGTCAAAGTTTATTGATATTTTGCTGAAGTGAGTTAAGATAACCAATCGCGGGAATACTAGCCATGGGGTCAAACAGTCAGATCGTTTTCCGGCTTCATATCCACGGCATTTTGTAAAATCCTTTCAAACATCGACGCCGCAGCAGCAATCACGGCCGAACCGAATGTAATAAGGATGCCCATAAAAACCCCGCCTGCCCGGTCATCACTGGTGTTCAACACAATGAATATTTCCCCTACTGCAACAAAACCAATGATGGATATCGCGCAATATTTTATAGTCCGCAGAGCTTTTACAGCCGCTGGCGAGAATACCCTATTTTGCCCGTCATATTCCAGCACCTTGAATGCTTGATAGAGCGCCGCGAAAAACGGAATGGATGCCGCATACGCATACGCAAGAAATGGATCTTTGAAGTAAATCTCAAAGAGAGTCGCATGTGCATTCCTGCCCTCGATGTGAGGTTCCCAAAGCAAAAAAGCAAGAGCGCCGATACCGAAAAGAACAATGACTGCCTGAAGGAATATTGTTGAGATTCTTTTCACAGATGGTTGTTACAGATTATTTGCATGTACAGTTCAGTCTGCGGCTTATCGTTCATCAGTACGTATTTGTCAATTGAGTTCCGTATTGTGGGCGGGGTGGGACTCGAACCCACACCTCGCTTGCGCAAGTCAGGATTTTAAGTCCTGTGCGTCTGCCAGTTCCGCCACCCGCCCGGAGACATCGTCAGTCTATTTAAAAAACATTTTATCATAGTATCCGGTTTTTGTCATTTGACCGGGGCCATTTTTCGGTACCGTCATAAAAGCATTGACAAAGGGACCTTTTCCGGGTATAATTTTTTTCAGAAGAGCGGTAAGTCCTGCTTAGGTTTCTGCGGTGGTCCCCTCCATGGAGGGCTTTAGCCGCAGAGCTACGGATCTAAGGGGCACGCTCTTTTTAATTTCAGGTAAGCTTGGTCGTAGAGTATCTTCTCTGCAAAAACCTTGAAGCACTCCTGGTCAGACCTTTCGTATTTTCTGAAAATGCCCCTGCAAAAAGATTAACGGCCCCCTGCCCCTTCTACGACAGAATGCGTTCTGCCTCGGCTTCGTCAATGAGGATGAACCGGTTGCGGTCTTTTTCATATGCGTAAACGTCCGCGCCATGAAGGTCGAACCACCAACCGTGAAGTTTCAGCCGGCCCTGCTTCATCCGTTCCTGGACAACCGGATACGAACCAAGATGCGCCATCTGCAGGAGCACATTCTGACGGGACAAATGGTCCGGCGGCACGGCATCCGGCGCAGACTCAAGTTTCTGTTGGGAGGCGGATTCCGCGTGACGCAGCCAGGAGCGCAGATGGGGCGCCGCGATTTTTTCCCGGCCGTTCATAAGCGCGCGCATGGCTCCGCAATTCGAATGCCCGCACACAATAATATCCGATATGTTCAAGTTGAGGAGAGCAAATTCGATGGCCGCGGCCTCGGACTCATCCGAAGCAGACACGCCGCTATCGCCCGACGGAGGGATAATGTTGCCCACGTTCCGGATTACAAACAAGTCGCCCGGATCTGTGGACGCGAACAGGTTGGGCACCACACGGCTGTCGGAACAGGCAATCAGCAAAGCGTCCGGCGACTGACCGAGCGCCAGATGGGCGAACTTCTCCCTGTAACCCGGCATCATATTTTTGCGGAAATTGACAATCCCCTGCACCAATTTTTTCACAGCTAAATTCTACCACATTTCACAGCGCAAGGTAACAGGAAGGAACGGCACCATCCATGAAAATTGAGTGTCTGCAACTCAATTTTCATGGATGCAGTTTGGCCATGCAAACTGAAGATGCCGCACCGCTACATAACAATAACTAACTTTCTAAACCGCGCTCCCTCGTCCTAAAAGTCAAAAGTGGCACCGCTTCCGGTACCATTCCACCTAAATTACTTTGATTTGCCGTAATACGTGACAGACTTTAAACCTATCAACATATGCTCAAGGTAATCGAATTTCTTTTCTGTTTCATCCAACACAGCTGCTGCATTCTTTAAGTTGGGCGGAATAATTCGCACATATCCGGCCCCAGATGTAGCAACAAAGGTCAAAAATGCTCCACTTTGGATTAATATCAATTCAACATTATTCCTAGTTTGCCATAAATATTTATCACCAATTTTCGTAATTGCGCACTTTACCGCCAACGCTTTTTCACCTTTTAAGTCTTCAACAATACGATTGGTACCGCCTTCACTTATCTTTTTAACAGGGACCCCTGAAAAGATTATTTCTCCGTTCTCTTGACCATAAACTTGAGCAAAGGAACAACCTAGCAATAAAACAAGAAGAATTTCTCTCTTAAACATTTTTCCCTCCTAAGGAATCCGGGTCCCTCTTGAGCGCCGTGTTAGACCTCTTCCACATATTAGTCATGAATAGATTTCCATTCTATTCTCACGTTCCTGGATGATAAATCCTTTCTAAACCCAGTTCCTTCCACTTTAAAATCCCCATTTTGTATCCGATATCCTCTCACCAGAACTTCTTCTTCGGCAAAAGGAAATTTCAATTTTAATTTAAATGACTTATTGTCATACTCAACATCAGATATACTCTCATCCCATCGGCTAACAATCGGAACGAAAATGCGGGTATCTTTCTTGATGCAGCGAGATGCATCCAGGAAAACCGTGGTCCATTTTACTTCCTTCTTGTTTGCTATTAATAAGTCAACATAAATCAATCGATCTTGTCTTTTTATGCCATTCTCATAAATTTCCAGATAAAATTTCTCTGACAAGGTCATGATGCCGCTTGTTTGATCTGCTGAAAACACCTTTAGCTGCATCCATAAGGAAAATATCAAGAGTAAGATCGACGTGCCATATTTCATATTTCCTCCATTTATATTATTGCGGGAGCAGGGAAGCAGTTTAGTTGTTTAGTTATTGCACGCATGGAGCCACTCCTCAATATTTTTCTGCTGATTGAAAACGGAAAAGTATGTATGGCAAGATACAAAACTTCGGCGGGGAAAATTTGTTGCAGCCCCGCATCACTTTATCCTTAACGAGTGGAGTTTGTAATGCAGCGCTGTACGGTCTATTCCCAGCAGTTTGGCGGCTTTGGTGCGGTTGTTGCCTGAACGGCGGAGCGCTTCAACTATCAATCTGCGCTCGATGCTGCGCACGGCTTTCTGTGTCCAGGCGCGCAACTTAATACTCTTCAGGTTTTCCGGCTGGTCCAGTCCGGCGGTGGAGAAATCGGCGCTGCCGTTCGTGCGCGGGGCTGTGCGCGTGTCCTCACGTCTGCGCCCGCCGGCGATTTCAAGCGGCAAGTGCTCTATCAGCACCACTTCCTGCGAGAGCAAGACTGCACGCTTTATCACGTTCTTCAACTGGCGGATGTTGCCGGGCCAGTAAAAATCTTTCAGCACGCTATCCACCGACGGGGAAAATCCAGTCACGGTCTTACGGAACTCGCGGTTCGACTCCTCCAAAAATGAAAGCGCCAAGGCAGGCACGTCCTCTTTGCGTTCGCGTAACGGCGGGAGCCAGAGGGTGAACTGGTTCAGACGGTAATAGAGGTCTTTGCGGAATGTTCCCTTGTTCACCGCTTCTTCCAATGGCACATTCGTAGCCACAATCACGCGCACATCAATGGGGATTTCCCGTTTGCCGCCGAGATGCTGGACGGTGCGTTCCTGGATTACGCGCAAAAGTTTTTGCTGGACTTGCGGCGGGATGTTGCCGATTTCGTCTAGAAAAATGGTGCCGCCTTCGGCCAGCTCGAACATGCCGAGTTTGCGC
>CAYHWZ010000105.1:0-7476 GCA_964359975.1 uncultured Elusimicrobia bacterium
GTTGAGGGGGGTGGTCCTAGGTGGGGTTGAATATGTCGCCCTCCCCGCAAATCAGCGTGTCCCCCATGTGGACTGACACCCACGCCCATCTCTGCGACGCGAAATTCGACACGGACCGTTCCGAAATGTTCCGCCGTGCCGCGCAAAACACCGTGCACACCATTGTCGAAATCGCCGATTCCCCCGCAGACTGGTCCAAAGCGAGCGCGCTGTGCAGTGAACAATCCGTCAAAGTGCACTGGTCCTGCGGATTTCATCCTCATTACGCACAAGATTTCAGCGAAGAAAAAATCGCGCAGATGACCCGCGAAGCCGCGTCTCCCGGATGCGTTGCCATCGGCGAAATCGGTCTGGACTATTTCAAAAGTACAGCGTCCAAAGAAGACCAGCAAAAACTTTTCCGGCGGGCATTGGAAACCGCATCTGAACTTAACAAACCCGTTGTCATTCATTGCCGCGACGCGCAGGCGGACACATTGCGGATTTTGCGGAGTTTTTTTAGCGGTCTTGCGCGCCGTGATCTTTGTATCGGAGTCATTCACTGTTTTTCCGGCGACATATCGTTTGCCGAGGGATGTCTGGACCTGGGGTTCATGCTGGGAGTGGACGGACCGCTCACCTATCCCGGCGCAAAAGCTTTGCGCGAAGTGATTGCGCAGGTCCCGCTGGACAAAATCGTGCTGGAGACGGATTCCCCGTACCTTCCCCCGCAGGAACACCGCGGTCAGCGCAATGAGCCATCGTATCTGCCCATGATCGGTGCGCGATTGTCTGAACTTTTCCAAAAAAGTCCGGACGAAATCGCGCAGACCACCACATCCAACGCCCAAAAATTGTTCCGTCTCTATGACCGCTGACGAATCCGCCCAGATGACCGCACTGTCCTACGAGTACAAGAATTCTCTGTACCTGAACATCACACCGCGCTGTCCCACGGCGTGCACATTCTGCATCAAGTTTTCGTGGAACTATCTTTACCGCGGATACAACCTTCTGCTGAAAAAAGAGCCGTCCGTGCAGGAAATATTGGCCACAGTGGAAAATCCCGCACAATATGACCAAATCGTTTTCTGCGGATACGGTGAATCCACTTACCGGCTTGACGCTATGCGCGAAATTGCCGGTGAACTCAAAAAGCGCGGCGCGCGGCACCTGCGGCTCAATACCATCGGGCTCGGCAACCTCATCAACAAACGGAACATTGCCCCGGACCTTGCCGGATTCCTTGACTCCATCTGCATTTCGCTCAACACTCTTGACCCGGCCAAATGGGCTGAAATCCACCGCCCCTTGCCCGAATTCCGCGAGAAGGGTTTTGACGGCGTGGTGGAATTCATCCGCGAATGCGCGAAAGTGATGCCGGAAACTTATGTCACCGCAGTTGAAATGACAGGCCTTGAAAAAGAACAGTTTGAACAGTTTGTCAAAAAGCTGGGCGCCAAAGTGAGGTTCAGGCCCTACCTCGACGGGTACGAAAGTTCTTGAGAAAACATACCGCGGGATTTTTAACCATCGGAATACTCGGAGTGTGCGCATTATATGCCGCACTCGTTTTTTTTGCGCGGACTCCCATCCTGGTCGACGGGAAGAAAATCAGTCACTACTCTTTTAAAAAAGATTCGGTGCAGAACATACTCAACCTTTATGAAATAACTTACAGTTCCGACGACATGATAAGTCCTCCCGTGAGCGAAAGTCCGCGATGGGGGCAGAAAATCAAGGTCGTGCGCGTGACCCGTTCTGTCCGGGAAGAAGCCGAAACAGTTGATTTTGTCCTGGACTGGAAAAGGCGCACGTCAAAGAATCTGCGTCTGGTGGAAATCCAGAATGGTTACCGCGAAAGGAAAACCTGGACAGTGGTACGCACTTTTCTCGACGGAACGCTGGACAGCGAAAAAAGGTCCGAGACAAAAACGCAGAAGTTTGCGGTCAGGCGTCTTGCTCTGCTGACTTCACGCGGAAAAGCTGAAAAAGTTTACGATCTTTCCCAATCGCAAAAAATGCGGCTTATTGCCACTGCCTACTGGAAAGGAGATCCGCAGGTGCCCGGCGAGTACACTTTTCTGGACCATTATGTTCAGCGCGGATTAGTGGCTGTGGACCCGAAAGTCATTCCGCTCCGCTCGCGTTTGTATATACCGGGTTATGGTTACGCGTACGCGTCGGACACAGGTTCGGCCATCAAAGGCAAACGCATCGACCTTTTCGTCGAGAGCAAACAGGCGTCGCGCCGGTGGGAACATGTCCCCGTGGATGTCTACATCCTGGAAAAAGCGCAAAAATGGTGACAGCGGTCAGCTCAGTGGAACTTTTCTGCACAAAATCCTGAAGTTACAGCAATCAATTCAAAATTAGCGCCGCACAGCAACCGCCCGGAACCTTTGGAGAAAAACATTTCGGGCTTGTTTGCGTGCGCGGCGGTTTATCTTGCGCTTCTGTTCGCTGTTGCGGTCAATATCACATGGATTACCAGTCCTGACCTGGGATTTCACCTTCGCATCGGTCAGTATATTTGGGAAACGCGCTCCATTCCGAGGACAGAATTGTTCTCGTACACTTGCGCCGGGCACCCGATGCTTCTCCACGGCTGGCTGGCGGAGACGCTGTTCTATCTGATTTGGAAATTGTGCGGATATAACGGACTGATTCTGCTGAAAACGGCTGTTATTTCATCCGCATACTTTCTCATACATTTTCTGCTGGCTAAGAAGACAACCAGAATTCATGAAACAATTGCCGTTACACTCGCTGTACTCTGTTCATCATGGCATTTTTCCGAGCGGCCGGCGATGTTCACTCTTTTTTTTACCGCCTTGTACGTGACCTTATTGACGGGACTGGAATCTGGATGGAAAAGGACAACTGTTCTGCCGATCATTGCTGTCAGTCAGATATTTTGGTCGAATCTGCACGGAGTGTTTATTCTCGGTCCCGTTATCGTTGGACTCTTTGCTGCGGGCAGCGCTCTTTCCACTTTAGCGCGCGGCGAAAAAGTCAGTGTCCGGGAATCCGCGGTATGGATATTATTTGTTCTTGCGCTTTTGGTATTGAGCGCTTTGCTGAACCCGTTCGGCGCGGACCTGCTTTTGCATCCAATCCGCGATATCAGCACACCTGCCATCAAACAGTCGGTAACTGAAATGATGAGCCCGTTTTCAAAATCCGCTTTTGAGCAGAAATATCTTTTGTCGTTCTTTGTGTGTTTCTCGTTGTACATGTGGGTCTCACTTTTGGCCAATTGGCGCAAAGTGACTGCGCCGCAATGGCTGGTTGCAGGCGCATTTTTCGCGTTGTCCACCACTGCCATCCGCATGATACCGGTTTTCGCATTCGCGGCTTTGCCTTTGGTGATAAGGAATGGAGACGGACTGACGGAAATCATGGAAAATCTCATTGCAGGAAAATCCGGCATTTTTCGGCAAAGAGCGCGTCAAATCGGGAATCTGCTCGTGCTTGGTATTCTTTCCGGCCTGATTTTTTGCGTTTATACGAACAGGTACTACATTTGGCAGGGGTACCCGGAAAGATTCGGCTGGGGATTGTCCAAAGTACAGCTTCCCGTCAGAGCCGCCGAATTTCTGAACAATAATCCGGTTTCAGGTTCAGGTTTCAATTTGTGGGCCGGCGGCGGGTACTTGATGTGGAGCGCGCCGCGTCATCCTGTGTTCATTGACGGACGTCTCGATGTTTACGGCGAAGATTTTATGAACTATTACCTGCAGGCAGTCTCGGACCCGGACCATTTTGCAAACCTTCTCAAAAAATGGCAGATTGAATATATCGTATTGCCCGCCGGTGTGCCTCTTGCTGCAAGAATGGTGCCGCGGCTCCATGCTGACCCTGCGTGGACGCTTGTCTTTTTCGATGAGGGCGCGCTGGTTTTTGTCCGCAAGGATGGAGTCAACAGCGCTCTGGCGCAGAAGCGCGGTATTAACATGGACAGCGCGGGCAGGGACGGGTATGAACCGGTCTATTCTGATTCGGCGGGATTTCCGTTTCAGATAACAGACGCACCGGGTATCGTACGGATTGCGTTCACATACGAAATGTTCGGCAATCTGGACAAAGCTATGAACTATTATGATATGGCGATGAAGAGTTCCGCGCATCTACCGGCGGACGTTTACTACAATGCCGGACGCATCTATTTGAAGCGTGGCGATTTTATGACTGCGGAACATCACTTTCAGCAGGCGGTTTCCGTCAATAGCAGGTTCGTGATGGCGTATCATGCGATGGCTCTGCTCAGACAGCGGCAGGGAAATATGAGCGCAGCCCGCGCGCTCTGGGGAAAGGCCCTGAAGATTGATCCGCAGTTTACTCCTGCGCAGAAAGCCCTGGGTGCGGACTCACCGCATGTGGTGAAATGAGTTATTCATCTGTTTTGTTAACGGGGTTCAGCACTTTTGCCGCGAGTCTGACGCTCCATATTTTGATTTGGCGGCTCTCTCGTCCGCGCAATGATATCCGCGCATTGTTTATGATATTTATTGCAGCGCCTGTTCTCGTATTTGCGGGAATATTTGCCATGCAGCCGGGTCTTATCCAGTTGGTTCATTGGATTGCTGTTACACTTCTGCATATTGCGCTGTCGTCGGCTTATATACAGACATATCCCACAGCGCAGGCCATTTCCCCCTCGCTCGAAATCATGATTCTTGTTGCGCGCAACGGCGGTCTTCCGGCTGAAGAAATCGAAAAACATTTCACCGACGGTAAACTGGTGTTGTCCAGATTCGATGACTTGCTGAACGCGGGTCTCGCGGAAGAGACGGACGGCAAAATATCCCTGACATCTTCAGGGAAGAGGTTCATACGCAGCGTTGTGTTATACCGGAAACTGCTCGGCGTGGAATATCAGGGAGGATGACCCGCATGCCTGAGCTTATCATGCTGGGATTTCTGATGGTGTCTCCCATCTATATGCTGCTGGTGCATTCCATTTTTGCCAGACAGTCCCGTGCGCTGTCTCCGCAGATGACTTGCATTATATCCCTGCTCGCTTCATATCCGCCGCTTCTGCTGATTCTGGCGTGGATTTTTATGACGGGCAAATTCGGTCAGCCGGGCGAGTTTGTCCGCGCATGGGCTTATTTTATGCTGGTCTACACGTGCATCGGCTACTCATATTTTCACGTGTTCAACTTGAGCGAAACTGCCCGCCGTGTCCGGTTGCTGCACGAGATTCTGAAAGCAGGTTCCATTTCATCTGAAAAACTCTTTTCACTCTATCAAACCGCGGACATTGTGAACGTCCGTCTGAAACGTCTGGAGAACATGGGACAGCTTCATGTCCTCGACGGTAAATATCAAATAAAAGGCCGCGCCTTACTTTTTGCCGCGCAGATGATCATGGTGTGGCGGACACTTCTCGGATTTGAATCTGCCAAACTCTGAAATGGACATTACAAAGCATCGGTTTCCCGTATCGTCCATCGTCAGTCTGCTTTTCCTCATTGTTCCCTATTTTGTTGTCAACGCCGGATTTTTAGTTTCTGATAAAATCCCCCCCCACGACAGCGCGACATTTCATTATCCGGCGTTTCAGGCGATTGCGGACAGTTTCAAACAGGACCACGCGTTTCTGCAATGGTTCTGGGTCAGCGGCGGCACGCGCACGGGACTCAGCCATGTGAGTTGTTTCCATTTTATCCCGCACAGAATTGTCGGGTATTTGCTCTACTGTATTCTGCCGGTTTCGATGGTATTCATGTACAAACTGCAGCTTTTGCTGGGCATGATTCTGACCGCGGCAGGTTGGTGGCTCGTTTTAAAAAGAACATTCAACAGTCCGCTTATTGCGTATTTCGGCGCGCAGATGATACTGCTGGGAGGTACCGGCATTGCTCTTCACGAAGAACAGGTGATATCCACCATGCACCTTATCCCCTGGCTGATTCTTGCCCTGCAGAATATGGAACATGATTCGAACCAGATACTTGCCGTTGCAGCCATCAGCTGCATTTCGCTTTCCACGCATCAGCCGCACATTCAGCTTATTACCGTCGGTCTTATTTTGACCGGCTATGTGCTTTACAATTCCATGTGGAAAAAATGGAAGCTGATATTCACACCCGGCCGCACTGCAATTTCGCTGGCGCTCATTATCTTAGGCACATTACCCGCGCTTTATCTTTACCAGCAAACGGACATCCTGGCCACCGCGCTCCGATTGAAAGGAGCGCTGTCCGCGCAGACATTTGCCGATTACGCATTGCTGAACCGCCAGCAGATGTCGTCGGCGTTTCCGTTCTATCTGGGACAATATGTGCTGCCGATTTTTTCCTCAGCTGGAGTTTCCGCGGACAGGTGCGCATTTTTTGTGGGACGAATCGGCATTGTTATGGCCGTGATTGGGGGCGCGTGCGCATTCCGGCGCGCCTGGCCTGCATTACTCGCGCTTGTAGTCTTCGTTCTGCTGACATTGGGGTTCAACAGTCCGGTGCCCATCCCCAAGATATTGTACACACTCCATTTTCCATTCATTAATTTCTTCCGTCAGTGGATACATTTTTTCCCCATGATGAATTTGGCCCTATCCGTGCTGGCCTGTTTCGGATTGGAAAAAATACTCCAGTGGACCCGCAACTCAATTGCCGGGAAAACAGTTTTGGCAGTGCTCCTGCTTTTGCAGGTAACGGAGCTTTCCCTCTATTGCCGGAGATACCTGCGCGAATTCAGCACCGATGCTCCTGTAGTGAAAATGGAATCTCAGGTTTTTGCCAAGGACAATCAGGGCCCCGCGAAACTGTTCGCCTATAAAAGCCGTCAGATTTTCGAGACCGCCTATCCCGGAATTGCATTTGAGGAACCGATTCTTCAGCGTGTCACGCCCGATGGCAAAACCGTGTTTTTAAGGAAAGCCGGCATGGGCGCGGTGCAGCACCAGAGCTGGGAACTGTCCGTTGACGTAAATGAACCGGCACTGCTCGCAGTCCCGCTCAACTATGATTTAAAATTCCGCGCCTGGATTGACGGCACGGAAACAAAGGTGGAAAAAGTCTATGGCGCGTTCTGCGGAGTGGCAGTCCCCCCCGGCGTTCACAAAATAAAGTTCACCCCTGCCCCGGACCCGTACCCGTGGATAGTGTCGATTCAGACTCTGCTATATATCGGGATAATCGTGCAAATCTTGCTGAGTCTTTTCAAAACACCGCAGCTTGCACAAAAATAGAAGATACCCTTCGAAGGAAATCAGATTGTGATTGAAAATCGTCTGTTGCGTCTGGTGCCCACCGGCATGACCCTCTGAGATTTCAGCAATGGATTCAATACTTTATAAACTCCCTGTCGGGTAATGCCCAGGTCCAGCATTATATCCTTTATTTTTTGCGGCCCCTTTTGCGCCAATAGTGTAAGGAACCTTTTCTGGGTATCGGAAAGCGCCGGAAGTTTTTTTGCCGCTGCCTGCGCAGATTCCAGACGCTTATATGCCCGCTCAAGACCTTCGGCGGTGATATCGGAGATGTATTCGAG